>JBKPOL010000290.1:0-7111 GCA_046733075.1 Pseudomonadota bacterium
CCATGCGAGACATCCCCCGACGGGCGAGGCCATAGCCGACGTTCTCGCCAACGCTCATCATGGGGAACAGCGCCAGATGCTGGAACACCATGTTGACGGGCCGCCGGTTCGGCGGAACGTTGCGCATCGACCGGCTGCCGATGCGGATATCGCCTTCGTCCGGCGCGAGAAAGCCCGCAATCATGCGCAGCAGCGTCGTCTTGCCGCAGCCCGAGGGACCGAGGATCGAGAAGAAGCTGCCGTGCGGCACGTCGAGCGATAGCGCCGCAACCGCCGTGTGCGATCCGTAGCGCTTGGTCACGCGGTCGATTTCGAGATCTTGCTGCAACGAAGGGCCCGTGGGACGGTCAGTCAACGTGACAGCGGCGGCGCACTCGCGCGCGCCGCCGCCGATTGTCGATGAATGGGTTCCGGTTTCAGCGCTTTCAGCTCGCTGCTTTCACTCGATCGAGGACTTTGCCCTCGATGTCTTCTATGCCCGGCGGCACCGCCGGGTACCACCGGACGTTCTTCAGCGCCTCCTCCGGAAAGCTCTTCACGAACTGTGCCTTCAGCTTCGCATCCATCAGCTGGTCGGCGCCCTTCGATGCCGTGAAATTGCCCGCGGACGCCGCCACTTTGGCTGCGATCTCGGGGCGCATGTTGAAGTTGATCCATGCATACGCCGCGGCGTCGTTGCGTCCCTTCGCCGGCAATGCGAACGTATCGATCCAGCCGAGCGCACCGGACTTGGGCGCGATGTATTGAATGTCGCCGTTCTCCGCGTTCAGCTTCCAGCCGCCGGTATCCCACATCATGGCGCCGACGATCTCGCCGGTCCGCGCGCCATTCAGGAGCTGATCCTTGTTGTCCCAGAAGAACTTGATGTTGCCTTTGCACGCCGCGAGGGTCTTGCCGACTTCGTCCATCAGCGCCGCGTAGGCCTTGGGATCCCCGTAGAGCGCGAACGGGTCCTTGCCGGAGGCGAACGCGAAGGCGAGGAGCGTCGGCCGCTTGAGGCGAACGCTCGTCTTGCCCTTGTACTCGGCTTTGCAAAGGTCCGGGTAGTCGCTCATCTTTGCAACCTTGGTGTTCACGACGAGGCCATCGGTGCCCCAGATGTGGGGCAGTCCGTAGATCTGACCGTTCAGCGTCGTGTTTTTCTTGGTCGCCTCGAGCATCGAGGGAATGAACAGGTCGGTCTTGATTTTCGACATGTCCATCGGCTTGTAGATGCCGAATTCCTGTTGGGGCCCGACGATGCGATCCTGCGATGGCTGGGCGAGATCGAACCCCGCCCCCGCCGTGGCACGCAGCTTCGAGATCATCTCCTCATTGTTGGAGAGCGTGACTTCGACGTCGATGCCTGTCTCCTTCTTGAACTGCGCAATGACGTCGGCGGGAACATAGTCCGCCCAAGTGATGAGGCGGAGCTTGTTCTCCTGGGAAAACGCGGAGGTCGAAAGCGCGAGCATCGCGCAAGCTGCGGCGAGTTTGGCGGTGAAGTTCATCGTGGTCTCCTTCCGGCGGATGGACGCCGAGCGGCGTATTCTGCGTTGCGGACAAGATCCCCGCAACCTTCCCTCGATGCCTCGGCAGCAAGTGCGGTACGCTTCCGTCGCAGAGACTCCAAAGCGGCGGGGCACGGCGCGCATCGAAGGCACGCCGCAGGTATATCGCGGTCCGTCAATCCACACACGAAGCGCATCCCACATCTCTTTGCCAAGAATTCATCACGGTAAGCACATGACCGATCGCTACGCCGTCCTCGGGAATCCGATTGCCCAATCGAAGTCCCCGCTGATTCATTCGGAGTTCGCACGCCAAACCGGTCAGAACATGTCGTATGAAGCGATCGAGGTACCCCTCGGTGGCTTCAACCGCGCCGTGGACGCGTTCCGGGCGGCTCGCGGGCACGGCATCAACATCACGACGCCGTTCAAGCTCGACGCCTATGCCTACGCGAACGAGCGGCTGCAACGCGCCGAACTTGCGCGCGCTTCGAATTGCCTCAAGTTCGACGGCGATCGCGTTTACGCCGAGAACTTCGACGGCATCGGTCTCGTCAACGATATCGAACGCAATCTGCGGTTTCCGCTGCGCGGGCGGCGCGTACTCATGCTCGGCGCCGGCGGTGCCGCGCGCGGCGCCTTGCTGTCGTTTCTCGAGCAAGCGCCGGCTGCGCTCGTCATCGCCAACCGCGATGTCGGAAAGGCCCGGCGTCTTGCTGACGAATTCGGGCGGTTCGGGACGTTCGCCGCAGGCGGCTACGACGACCTCGGGCGCACGCCCTTCGACATCGTGCTGAACGCAACGTCGGCGAGCCTGCGCGGCGAGCTTCCGCCCGTTCCATCCTGGGCATTCGCGCCGGGTTGCATCGCCTACGAACTCGCGTACGGCAAAGGGTTGACGCCGTTCCTGCGCGCCGCCAAGGACGCCGGGGCCGGTCGTCTCGCCGACGGTGTCGGCATGCTGGTCGAGCAGGCCGCCGAGGCGTTTCTCTGGTGGCGGGGCGTGCGGCCCGAGACGCAGGCGATGATCGAAAGACTGACCGTTCCGCTGGCGTAGGCCGAACATGAAGACCATTCGCTGGGGAATGATCGGCTGCGGAGACGTGGCGGAAGTGAAAAGCGGGCCCGGCTTCTACAAGGCGCGCAACTCGGAACTCGTCGCTGTCATGCGTCGCGACGAGGCGCTCGCCGCCGACTTCGCGCGGCGACACCACGTCCCGCGCTCGCACGCGGACGCATCGGCGATCATCGATGCGCCGGACATCGATGCGGTGTATATCGCCACATTGCCGGATACGCACCATGAGTACACGCTGCGGTGCGCGGCGGCCGGCAAGCCGGTTTACGTCGAGAAACCGATGGGACTCGACCACCGGCAGTGCATCGAGATGATCGGCGCGTGCAAGTCCGCGAACGTACCGTTGTGGGTCGGCTATTACCGCCGCGCGCTGCCGCGATTCCTCGCCGTGCGCGATCTCGTCGGCGAAGGCGCGATCGGCGAGGTACGAATGGTCGTGATTCGACAATCGCAACGACTGCCGAGCGCGAAACAGATGGAGGGTCACGCGCTGGCGTGGCGTACCGACCCCGGTCGAGGCGGAGGCCTGTTCTTCGAAGCCGCCTGCCACACGCTCGACATGCTCGATTTTTTGTTCGGCCCCATCGCGGAAGTGCGCTCGTTCGCAGCCAACAGCGCCGGCGCGTTTCACAGTGAAGACAGCGTGACGGCTGCGTTTCGTTTCGAGTCCGGGGTGCAGGCGAGCGGCGCGTGGTGCTACGCAACCGATTACGACGAGGAATACAACGAGATCATCGGGTCGCGTGGACGCATCCGCTTTTCGACGTTCAGGGCCACGCCGATCGGCTTATGGCGCGGTGACAGGCTCGAAGAACGCCCGGTGGCCGATCCACCTCATGTGCATCAGCCGCTCATCCAGACGATCGTGGATGAGCTGAACGGCGAAGGCCGATGCCCAAGCACCGGCGAGAGCGCGGCGCGCACGGCGCGCGTGCTGGACGCCATGCTCGAGCCGCGTCGAGCCTCGCAGCCGCGCGGGATCACGCCAACGGTCAGTTGATCGACGACTCCGCCGGCGGTTTCGTCGGCACGACGCCGCTCGCAGCGGTGGGACCGGTCACGATGGCCTTGACGTACATGTCGAGGAACGTGATTGCGTTCGCAACGATCTGGTCGCGGTGCATTCCCCCGACGTCCGTCCATGCGAGGTGCCACGCCTTGTCGATTTCGACGTAATACTTGGGAAATGGCGATTCCTCGAACGCGCGGTGGACCGCTCGCGTGAAAGCAGGATCGAAGCCCCCCGCCTGGTACATCACGGGGACGCCAAGATGGCGAAAACCATCGCTTCGACGGAACGGCATTGCGTAAGGCGCGAAGGCCAGCACCGCCTTGACGCCGGCCAGTTTCCAGCTCGGCCACGCGCCGGCGAGTCCGAGCACCGTGTAGCCACCCAGCGAGTGGCCGGCAAGCGCGAGCCGCTCGATGTCGATCTTGTCGCTGAAGCGGGCATCATGCGGCAACGCTGCGACGATGGCCCGGATATCGTCGGCGCGATCCCGGTAATCGGCGTCGGTCCAAAGCATCGCCGGCTTGCCGGGGAGCCGCGAGAATCCGAGCCATCCGAGCGTGAATGCGCAGGCGGCGTCCTCGTGGTTGGGCGCGATGACGAAATAACCGGCATCGGCGATCGCGCGCGTGATGAATCTCGATTGCGTGGCGCACGTGTACAGGCCGTGCGAGAAGACGACGATCGGCAACGAATGCTGAGGCTTGTCTTCGGGAGTCCAGACCACCGTGTCGACACCGTCGATCTGCACCGATTGCTCGTTCGCCGCGTTGGACGATGCCGCGCAGAGCGCGAGCATGGCCCCGATCACGAGCCCGATCGGGCCAAGGAGCGCGGTTCCCCGATACGGCGGACGCGGCGACGACCGTCGGAAGCGGATCCGACGGAAGCAGGTACGACGGAAGCGCCGCAAGGCGTCGAGCACGGCGGCGATCGCGAACGAAAGCGCCCGGCTCGCTCGCGTCATCGCGTGCCCTTCATGCTTCAACCCTGCCCGCTTTCGGTTCGGGATCGCTGCCGCTTGCGCGTGCCTCCGGCGGATACGACGCCAACTCCTCGTCCGATGCTCCAAGCGTGCGCCAGTTGACGGTCTTCGGCACGATCCCCTCGAAGCTTCGCAGCTTGGCGTGCGCTATGTGCGGCTTCGCGAGTCCCAGCGGCTCGTGCCCGTCGTCGAAGCGCCGCACTGCTTCGAGCATCATGCGGCGGAACTGCACGATGGCAACGTCGCTCGCGCCAAGCCGCTCTTGCGAGCGGTCCGCGATCGGTCCCATCGTCTCCCACATCGCCATGTCCTGGTTCGGAATCCCGGGAATGCCGGTGTAATCGCCGAGCTTCATCTTCTGCCGATCCTGCAGGTAATTGTTCTCGCGCGTGCGCACCCGGCGATAGTGCGGGTCGAGATCGATGCCCATGCGCGCATGGCAGAACTTGCGAAACGCCTCCTGGTCGATTCCGGTGCCCCAGTCGCTCCAGGCAATGAAGTAGAACATCGTGTGCGTGTCGTCCATCGGCACGTTCAGGTTCGCGAGACTATAGACGTTATTCGGCGGAATCAATACCGTGATGGGCGCGACGAACGCGGTGATGCGCGTGTAGTCGTTGCTGCTGGCATCCTTGATCGGACGGCGGATCGCCGCGTAACGGAATCCGTAGTTGGTCGCCTGGACCTGCAGCCGCGGCGCCTTGTCGGTGGACGGGCGCGGCCACACGCCGCCCTTCGCCAGTGCGCGCTCGACGCGCGCCGGCGGCATGTCCGTCGAATGCAGGCTCGAGCTGTGTGCGGAATCGATCGCCCCTTCGAGGATCTGCGCCCAGTTGCACGGCACGGCGACCTTCACGATCGCGACGCTCGTCACTTCTGTCGGGGCGAACGCCGGCGCCTCGAACTCGGGCATGCTCTCGGGCGGCCCCATGTAGATCCACACGAACCCGCCGGCCTCGCGCGTCGGATATGCAAGGTGCTTCACCTTTTCGGCAAGCCGACTCTCCGCCGGCTCCGACGCCATTTCGACGACGTTGCCTTCGACGTCCATCTTCCAGCCGTGATACAGGCAGCGCAGGCCGCACTCCTCGTTGCGACCGAACAGCAGCGAGGCCCGGCGATGCGGACAATGCTCGCCCAGCACCCCTACGCGCCCGTCCGTGTCGCGGAACGCAACGAGATCCTCGCCGAGGACCCTCACGCGGACCGGCGTACCGTCCGCCTCGGCGACCTCTTCGCTCATGAGCGCCGGCAGCCAGTAGCGCCGCATCATCCTGCCCATCGGAGCCATGCCTTCGACTCGGCACAGCAGGTCGTTTTCCTCGGGGGTGAGCATCGAACTTCTCCTCGGTCTTCCGTTTACGATGGCTCCGTCGGCGAAAGGCAACCGCGACGCGCGGTCTTGGCCGCACGCAGACCCGCGCGTGCAGCTTACTTGACGCTCCGCTTCGTCACGGGCATGTCGACGCCGACCTGGTGGTGTGCGCGCAAGTCCTTCCCCAGTCTTGCGGATTCCAGGATCGCGAGACAAACCTCGAGCGTTGCCATCGCCCACTCCCCACTGTGAACGGGTGATTGTCCCGCGACGATGGCATCGTAAAGCTCGTCGATGACCTCGGCGCGGGGGATGCCGGGCGGCGCCAGTTCGTCCATCCATGCGCGCTCGTCGCCGTAGATCATGACGCCGGCCGGCAACGGCCGCAAATCCGCGCGCTCGCACGATGCGATCACGACGCCGAAGTGTTGGTGACCCGCAGCTGGCGTGATGGACACAGGCGCCGCTCCATACACGCCCCGCCGCTTCAACTCGACTTCCTCGGCCGGCGTGCGCGCGCCGCACAGCGCGGCCCGGGCGGCTCCGTAGGTCGTCGCGTCCTTCGCCGTGCCCATCTCGCCAATCCAGCCGACGAGTTCGTCGGAGTCGAAATGCGCGTAGCCGCTGTAGGTCAGTGATGCGAACGCTCCGTTCTCGAACGTCAACAGGGCGGAAAACGCGCCCTCGGTGGGCCTGCGCGCGTCCCAGGCGCCCGTTAGCGCGCGAATGCTGCGAACGTGCCCGCCGCCAAGCAAGCGAACGACGTCGACCTGGTGCGCGCCCTGGTTGAAGACGGCACCACCGCCTTGCGCAGTATCGAGCTCTTCCGGACGCCGCGGTCGATAGAGGAAGTCGGTGAAGTTCAAGGCCGTGATCATCCGGACGGGGCCATGCGCACCCGATTCGATCAGTGCCCGCGTTCGCAGGTAGGGCGCGTCGAAACTGTGACTGTGACCCACGACCAGGCGAACGTTTGCCTTCCGCGCCGCATCGATCATCGCCGCGCAATCAGCGAGCGTCACTGCCATCGGCTTCTCGACCAGCACGTGCTTGCCGCATCGCGCCGCCGCGAGGCAGTGCTCGGCGTGGTACTGATGCGGCGTCGCGATGTAAATGACCTCGACTTCCGGGTCGTCGCAGAGCTCATCGACGCTCGCGCAAGTCCTGCCGCCGAAGTCCTTCACGAATTGGGCGCGCGATTCGAGGCGCGGGTCGGCCGCCGCAACGAGGCGTA
>JBKPOL010000291.1:0-17558 GCA_046733075.1 Pseudomonadota bacterium
ATCTGCCGTTCGCCGACGGCGGAGACGGTGTTCCGCACGCACGCAGTGCGCGCCGGCGTGCACGATCGACTCGTGATCGAATCGGCGGGCATCGGCGATTGGCATGTGGGACAACCGCCCGACAAGCGGGCGATCCTTCATGGACGCCGGCGCGGCTATGACCTGTCGCGCCTGCGGGCCCGGCAGGTTACGCGCGAGGACTTCGGACGATTCGACTGGATCCTGGCGATGGATCGCCGGAATCTCCGCGATCTCGCCGCACTGAAGCCTGAAGCGTATGCAGGTTACCTGGGCATGTTCCTCGACTTCGTCCCTGATCTCGGCATCCGAGAGGTTCCCGACCCTTACTTCGGCAGCGCCGAAGGTTTCGAGAAGGTGCTCGAGCTGACCGAGCGTGCGAGCGAGGCGCTGCTCGCGCGGATCCTGGAGAATCGCGCGAGTAGCTGATCGTCCCGCTCCAGTTACGGCGGCGACGCCTGTCCCTTGCGCGTTTCCACCATCTGCAGCGGTTCCTCCACGACGGCGGGGCGAGCAGGACGTACGCGCCGCGCGCGCGGGGCGTTCGTCACATCCGATTCTGCCGACGGGGCGGCGAACCTCGTTTCCACCATGACGAGGTCGGAGTCGGGTGGGAGCGCGAGCGGAATCGGCGAAGGTGAAGGACGTTCCCGCTCCTGATCTCCCGCGAGCTTGTTTGACGAACTCTCCTCGGCGGAGCTCCGACCCCCGGATGAAGATGCGCGTTCGATCTCCACGCCCGACGATGACCCCGCGCCGAAACCAGCAGGCTCCGAGGTGGCACTCGCTGAAGAAGCTGGACGATGCGTATCGGCGTTGGATGGCACGTCGAACGGATCGCCAACGCGATCAGCCGTCGCCGGTGCAAGATGCTCGTTCAGCGATACGTCGGCCGACGAAACGACGAGGTCCCTCGCTGCATCGGCTTCATCTGCGGTCGATGACGCGGCCGCAGTGCCCGGTGCACCGCGTTTCACGGCGTCGCTCGCGTGCTCCCGCCGGCGTGGACGTGCTTCGACATTGGAAACGATCACGTCACGCGCGTCTTGGTGGCCCGATGCTGCGTGGGGAGCATCATCGGCGTCCGCGACGGATGTGGGTGCGGTCTCATTCGCATCCGTCGTTTGCATGGATCCGGGGCGCGGTGCGCGATCACCCCGCTCGCCACCACGTCCCCTGCGACCGCGCCGTCGGCGGCTTCCGCCCTCCTTGTGTTCATCGCCGCCATTGCCGCCGGCCGCAATGCGAGGTGCCGCCTCGCCCGCTGCGCCGACTACCGCCGCCTTCTCGAACGAGCCTTCCTTCGGCTCGAGGACGATAGCGGGTTCACGCGGCGGACGAGGCGGGCGGGGTTCGCGCGGTTCGCGGCGCTCGCCCTCCTTGCGCCCCTCCTTTCGCCCTTCCCGAGGCTCTGCATCCTTGCGGGGCGGACGCTGTGACTCAATCGCGCTTTGCGCGCCCGAGCGGCGCGCGTCTTCGGCGGGGCGTCCTTCGCGGCGATCGCGATCCGGTCGTCGCTCATCGCGCCGGGGCTGGCCGTCCCGGCGGCCGTCGCGCGGTCGGTTGTTATCGCGACCCTTTCCTTCGCGAGGCGGACGAGCGTCACGCGCGGGTTCACCGGGCGGCGCCCAGACGGCGGACGCCGGCGCTGCAACCGTAGGCGCAGGTGACGCCGGCCTGCGGAACCACTGCACGAGGCGCGACAGCCAGCCGAAACTGTCCGGCGATTGCGCTGTTACTTGCGGCGTTGCCGACGGCGTCGTTGTACGCGAGGGTACGATCGGCGCCGGCTGGGAGGGGGTGATGCCCTTCACGACCGCTTCCTGACGGGGCTCCTTAGCTTCTTCCCGGCGCGCCAGGATCGGGTCCAATTCGGCGGGCTGTTCGACCATCTGAAACGAGGCCGGCAGCGGTTCGCTCTGGTTGAGCTCGTCGTGTCGTAGTCGCGCGACGCTGTAATTCGGTGTTTCGAGGTGACGGTTCGGAACGAGCAGGACGTTCACTTTGAAGCGGGTTTCGATCGTCAGCACCTCGGCGCGCTTCTCGTTCAAAAGGAACGTAGCAACGTCGACGGGAACCTGCGCGACGATCTGCGCCGTGTTGTCCTTCATTGCCTCCTCCTGAATGATCCGGAGAATGTGCAATGCGGTCGATTCCGTGCCGCGGATGTGCCCGATGCCGTGACAACGCGGACAAGGCAGATAGGCGGACTCCGCGAGCGCTGGCCGAAGGCGCTGCCGCGAAAGCTCCATCAACCCGAAGCGGGAGATCTTGCCGAGCTGAACACGTGCGCGGTCGTACTTGAGCGCGTCGCGCAAGCGGTTCTCGACATCGCGCTGGTTCTTGGCGCTCTCCATGTCAATAAAGTCGATGACGATCAGGCCGCCCAAGTCCCGCAAACGCAGCTGGCGGGCGATTTCCTCCGCCGCCTCCAGGTTCGTGTTGTAGGCCGTCGTTTCGATGTCTCCGCCACGCGTCGCGCGCGCCGAATTCACGTCGACTGCGACCAGCGCCTCGGTATGATCGATGACGATTGCGCCGCCTGAAGGGAGCGGCACTTGCCTAGCGTATGCGGTTTCAATCTGGTGTTCGATCTGAAAGCGCGAAAAGAGTGGGACGTCGTCCTTGTACAACTTGACGCGCGATACGTTGGCGGGCATTACGTGCCCCATGAACTGCTGCGCCTGCTCCTGAATCGCTTCCGTGTCGATGAGGATTTCGCCGATGTCGGGATGAAAATAGTCGCGGATCGCGCGAATGACGAGGCTCGACTCCTGGTAGATGAGGTACGCCCCCGATTGCAGCTTGGCCGCGTCCTCGACCGCGCGCCACAACTGGAGGAGATAGTTGAGGTCCCACTGGAGTTCTTCCGATGTCCGGCCGATCCCCGCCGTGCGCGCGATGACGCTCATTCCGCTCGGCACGTCGAGCGATGAAACCGCTTCCCGGAGTTCGTTGCGCTCTTCGCCCTCGACGCGTCGCGAGACGCCCCCGCCACGCGGGTTGTTGGGCATGAGCACTAGGTAACGGCCGGCGAGCGAGATATAGGTCGTAAGCGCGGCGCCTTTGCTTCCGCGCTCGTCCTTGTCGACCTGGACGATAAGTTCCTGGCCCTCCCGAAGCTGGTCCTGCACACGCGCACGCGCTTCCCCGTCGCTGTCGTCGCCGTTTCCATCGGCCGCGCGACGACCTCCCTTCAGATAGTGTCGCGAGATCTCCTTGAACGGCAGGAAGCCGTGACGCTCGGTTCCGTAATCAACGAAGCAGGCTTCGAGGGAAGGCTCGACGCGAGTGATCACGCCCTTGTAGATGTTGCTCTTGCGTTGTTCCTTGGAGGCCGATTCGATGTCCAGATCGATCAGCTTCTGGCCATCGACGATGGCCACCCGCAGTTCTTCTGCCTGGGTGGCGTTAAACAGCATGCGTTTCATGAACGTTGTCCCCGGCGCAACGCCGCGGGGCAGCGAACGAATCAAGGCGGCGCGTCTTGCGACGCGGTAACGCTTACGCGGCGGTCGCGGGTGAAGACGGGCCGTTGGCCGACGGGAGTCGGGTGGCGCGAGTTAAGCGAGTTTGCTTGTACATGAGGTTCGCGGTTCCGGCGATTGCCGGGTCTCGTCGTGGCGGTCTTCTTGTTCGCGGACAGCGGATATCCGATCGGCCGCCGTCGCGAAACGCGCACGGCAGCCGGGGCAGAATGCTTCGCTTGGCGCCGCGCAGCGGCCGCTTCGAACCGGCCACTGCCGGGTGCGGGAGCTGCGCTGTTCCTTTACCATCGCTACTTTTTTGCGGGAACAACCCGCCCGGCGAGCGACTTAGCCGGCTTATCTCCTTGCGCATGCAAGGCCCGCAGCGGTGCTGTGTGCGGTTGCATTCAACGCGTTGATTGAATGGTCAAGCCGCCGCCCCGTATCGCGGTTGCCGACAATTATAAGCGAATGAACGAGTTAAGCAAGGATGCCGTCTCGTGGCTTACGGTGGATGCGGAGGCGGCTGGCCAGCGCATCGACAACTTCCTGATGCGTACGTTGAAGGGCGTGCCGAAGAGTCATGTGTATAGGATCCTGCGCAGCGGCGAGGTACGCCTGAACAAGGGGCGCGTCGGTCCGGACGAACGTCTTCGCGCCGGCGACGTAGTAAGGGTTCCCCCCGTCCGCATCGCGGCCCCGAAAGCGCGCGCCCTCGCCGCTACCAACCGGATATTCAAACCCGAGGTTCTGTTCGAGGACGACGCGCTGATCGCGATCGACAAGCCTGCCGGACTGGCCGTTCACGGCGGCAGCGGAATCGCGATGGGGTTGATCGAGCAGCTGCGCGCGGCGCGGCCAAGTGCGCCGTTTCTCGAGCTTGTCCATCGTCTGGACCGGGAGACGTCGGGCATTCTGCTGGTGGCCAAGCGACGCTCGGCGCTGACTGCGCTGCACGCACAGTTGCGGGACGGCAGGGTTGACAAGCGCTATCTCGTCCTGGTGCGGGGACCGTGGCGAGACGAGAAGCGGACCGTGAGCGTTCCCCTTCACAAATTCTCGACGCGCGAGGGCGAGCGCCGCGTGCGGGTGGAAGCATCGGGAAGGGATTCAATTACCGTTTTCCGCGTGGAGCGAAGATGGCCGAAACGCGTGCCTCCACTTGCACTACTGGAGGCGGAGCTCAAGACGGGGCGCACGCATCAGATTCGGGTTCATCTCGCCCATCTTGGCAGTGCGCTTGCGGGGGACGATAAGTATGGCGACTTTGCATGGAACCGCGAGTTGGCGAAGGAAGGGCTAAGGCGGATGTTCCTGCATGCGCGACGGATGACATTCGACCACCCGATGACTGGCGAGGAGATGTGGATCGAGACGGAGTTGCCGAAGGATCTTGCTAGGTATCTTGCATCCGTTGACAACGCGGACGAATAGTCACGCTCACCGTTCCAACGCGGTTCGAACTCTTTGCCTACTTGGCTCGGCGCTGGAGCCGATGCCCGGCGGCACGGCCCATCGTTACGGGGTTGGGCCTAATCAACCCGCGCGCAATCCCCATCGCGATTGCCTCCTTGCGGTTCAGCACTCCGAGTTTGTCCACGATATTGCCGAAGTGAAAGTTAGCGGTACGCGGCTTGATACCGAGCTTCATTGCGATATCCACGCTTGTCATGCCGTTCGCGGCCATCTCCAGGCACTGTGCTTCCCTGGCCGAAAGCGGCACCACGCGAACCATCAGCGATGGTTCGTAATCGACGAGATGCGCCATGAAGAAATCGTGGAAGCACATTGCAAGGAGCACCAGCTCTCCGAGTTGCCGGCTAACGAACTGCCTTCGCGCCTCGTCGCATGGCGATATGCACGAATTGATCGCGACCAGCACACGGCCGTGATCAGGGTCTCGGAACGAAACCGCGACGCCGCTGCAGACGCCGTATCGCGCGGCATCGTTCAAGAACGCACAGCAGAGAGCGTCGTCGCGGAACTCCGCCGCATCCCAAACAAGCGGGATATTGCGGTTGTAGGTTTTCGTTACGCGCGGGTCAACTTCAATGTAGCCACGCTCTCCATACAACTTGACCCATTCCCGGGGTAGCGTGGTCCAGACATAGGACCGGGTATCACGCCTGGTAGGGTTCGGATCCGCTGACATCCCGTACATGAAGCTGTCGAATCCGAGTTCCTTGACGATCTGTTCCATCACCGGCTGCAATGGCTGACGCTTCAGCGCAGCTTTCGACAGCCGGGCAATATGCTCGTTGATGACGTAGCCCGAGATATCGGCGGGCTCGCCGGGATT
Organism: Pseudomonadota bacterium; assembly: GCA_046733075.1. Classification (GTDB taxonomy): domain Bacteria; phylum Pseudomonadota; class Gammaproteobacteria; order Burkholderiales; family Casimicrobiaceae; genus VBCG01. Next base: position 5,785 of record JBKPOL010000291.1, read on the forward strand.
GATGACCGAAAGCATGACTCCCCCTAAAGATCATGGTTGCGGCGCCGCCGATCATACGCCGGGCGGGTGCCTTGGCAAGCGGTCGAATCCTACGATTGACTGGAAAACAGCCTCCAGTACTCCCTCCGGCCAGGAAACTGGCATATTTGACGGGTTGTTGAGACGGGAATACTGCTCGTCCGTTCGTTCGGGACCTACCTCAGTCCCTCCACCACATCCCCCGCACCGATCCCCTTCGCTGCGAACCATCCCTGGCGCATCTCGATTGCATACAGCGCTGGTCCCTTCGACCAATGCGTCGATTCGTCCTTGGGCTGCATGTCCTCGATGTTCAGAATTCGTCCTTGCGGGTCGATAAACGCGATCGACAACGGTATGTACGTGTTGCGCATGTAGAACGCTAGCGGCTGCGGCGCCTCGAATACGAACAGCATGCCGTAGTCCTGGCGTAGGCTGAAACGGTTCATCAGCCCGGTCGCGCGCGTTTCCCCCGTCGACGCCACTTCCACCGTCAACTTCTGGTCGCGAATCGTAAGCGTGCGCACTGGCAGATCACCGGCAGCAATTGACGCGGGGACTGCGAGCATTAGCGCAGCAATGCAAGTCAGGAGCGGTCGGATCATCGGTAAACCTCAAATGCGTGCGCGGCGCCGAAAGAGGTGCCAGACAGCGTAACTGGCGAAGGTGAAGAACAACATTCCGAGCGCGAGCCCCGCGAGCGTTTGCGCCAGAAGCGGCGAGATCGTTCCGGCGACAACGCCGGAAAAGGCAAACTGCACGAATCCCTGCAGCGATGACGCCAGACCGCGCATGGTTGGGAAGATGTCGAGCAACAGGAGCGTGAGGCTAGGCATGACGAGACTGCTCCCGAGCGTGAAGGCCGAAATTGGCAATACGTGCCAGGGCACGGATGGCCGTACGAACGCGGCAACGAGCAGGCTTGCAAGCGCTCCAACGAACATGCAGAGGTAGCCGATACCGATCGTCCGATCCGCGGAGAGGCGGCCGGCAACGCGACCGGAGATTGCAGCGCCAGCCATGATGCCGGCGATCATCGGCACGAAGAGCCAGGCGAAGCCCCACGTGCTGACGCCGAGCTGCAAGAGGAAAGCGGGCGCGCTCGCGATATAGATGAAGAACCCGGCGAAATTCAACGACGGAATCGCTGCGAGCAACAGGAACTCCGGCTTCAACAGCACCGCCCGGTAGTTTCTCCACAGTGCGCGCGGTCGAAGCGTCTGCCGATGAGCGCGCGGCAGCGTTTCGGGGAGTCTTCGGATCGCCCAGATGAAGACGCCGATCGTGAAAGCGAGCATCACCCAAAAGATCGCACGCCAGCCGAAGAGGTTCAGCACCGCACCGCCGATGACCGGTGCGAGCGCCGGCGCTATCCCGAACACGAGGGTGGTCTGCGACATCAAACGCTGCGCTTCCGGCCCTTGGTAGCGGTCGCGAATGATTGCGCGGCCGACGACGAGCCCGCTGCCTGCCGATATACCCTGGAGCGTTCGGAACAGCCACAACGACTCGATGTTCCCCGAAATCGCGCAGCCGAGCGAAGCGAGTGCGTAGATCACGAGGCCACCGAGGATGATCGGCCTTCGTCCCAACGCGTCGGAGAGCGAACCGTGCCACAGCATCATGAACGCATAGGCGAACAGGTATGCAGACAACGTCTGCTGGACGGCGATCGGGGAAGCGTCGAACTCCTGGGAAATGGCGTTGAACGCCGGCAGATACATGTCGATGGCGAACGGGCCGAGCATCGACAGCGAAGCGAGGAGTGCCGCAAAGCGCCACGACCGCTGCTGATTCGCCGATGCGACGACATCCGAATTCGCGCCAAACGCCGGCATCGACATTACATTTCGTCGACCGCAGCGTTGCCCGCGAGCGCCGCATCGACGGCGCGCCGGGTGTATTGCGGCGCGAACAGCGAGATGAAGTCGTAGACGTAACCCCGCAGGAAGACGCCCCTGCGCAGCGCCAGCCTCGTCATCGACGCACGAAACAAATGACTCGCATCGAGCATCTCGAAAGTGCGGTCCTTGTCCGGGTCGTACGCCATCTTGGCGATGATCCCCACACCCATCCCCAGTTCCACGTATGTCTTAATCACGTCCGCATCGAGTGCGCTCAATACGACGTTCGGCTCGAGTCCCTGCGCCGCGAAGGCTGCGTTGATCGCCGTGCGACCGGTGAACGCGAAGTCGTATGTGACGATCGGGTGCGCAGCGAGCGCCTGCAGGGTGAGCGGTCGTATCTTGCCGAGCGGATGGCCCCGCGGAACGAGCACGACACGGTTCCATCGATAGCACGGCAGAGTGACGAGCGCCGGATCGTCCTCGAGCGCTTCGGTGGCGATGCCTACGTCGACATCGCCGCTCGACGTGAGCCCCGCGACCTGGGCGGGATTGCCCTGGTGCAGAACGAGTCGCACCTTCGGAAACTGCGCGGCGAACTGGGTGAGCACCTTCGGCAACACATAACGCGCCTGGGTATGCGTCGTCGCGATCGCGAGAACGCCCGCGTCTTCGGCCCGAAACTCATCGGCGACGCGTTTGAGATTGGCGATCTCCCGCAGCGCCCGTCGAGCCGTCGCCACGACAACCTCGCCCGCCGGAGTGAGTGATGTCAGGCGCTTTCCCTGCCGCACAAAGACGCGAAGGCCGAGTTCGTCCTCGAGTTGACGAATCTGCTTGCTGATACCCGGCTGCGATGTGTAAAGGGCCTCGGCCGCCTCGGAAACATTCAGCCCGTTATCGACGACCCCGCACAGGTATTTGAGTTGTTGAAGATTCACCGGCGTTATAACTGAAGCGAATGCAACTTGCCGCATTATATGATCGGGTACACGTCCCGCCCGCCATGGCGCAGCGTCTTCACATCCACGCAACGCACCCTCAGCCCAGGCTGATACGGATCGCCGCCGATCTGCTGGCGCGCGGCGGGGTGATCGCGTACCCGACAGATTCGAGCTACGCGCTGGGTTGCCGGATCGGCGACGCGGATGCCGCACGGCAGATTCGAGAGTTGCGCGGCGTGGACGCACGGCACCATCTGACGCTGGTCTGCGGGGACCTTGTGCAGGTAGGCAGGTTCGCGCGCATGGACAACCGCCAGTTCCGCGTCGTGCGGCTGGGTACGCCTGGCAGTTTCACGTTCCTGCTGCGTGCCACCGACGAAGTGCCGAGACGCGTGCAGCACCCGAAGCGGAGCACGATCGGCATACGGGTTCCCGACCACGCGACGGTCAAGGCCCTGCTTGCCGAGGTCGGGGAACCGATCGTATCGTCCACGCTGATCCTGCCGGAGGAGATCCAGCCGCTGAACGACGCGGAGGTGATCGCCGAACGCATTGGCCGACGTATCGATGCGATCCTCGACTCCGGCCCATGTGCGGCGTTGCCTACGACAGTGATCGATCTTGCCGTCGATCCGCCCGTCATCCTGCGTAGCGGGTTGGGGGATCCGGCGAGGCTCGGGCTCGCAGCCGCCGACGCGTCCCCGAGTTGAGGTACACTGGCGGACTAAATGGATGTGTCGCTGCAGACCATCGCGCTCTGGCTGGTGCCGGTGGTCTTTGCGATCACATTGCACGAAGCGGCCCACGGCTATGTCGCCAAGGCGTTCGGCGACCGCACCGCAGAGATGCAGGGCCGGATCACGCTCAACCCGCTCAAGCATATCGATCCGGTCGGTACGATCCTGGTCCCGGGTGCGCTGATCCTTGCTGCGAAACTCGGCGGTCCGCAAATCGTGTTCGGCTGGGCGAAGCCGGTGCCCGTCAACTTCGGGAACCTGCGGGATCCCAAGCGCGACATGCTCTGGGTCGCGGCAGCCGGTCCCGGGATGAACTTTGTCATGGCCGTGCTGTGGGCGCTGGTGCTGAAGTCCGCCGTGCCGGGGGGAATATGGGAAAGCACCCACCTGCTGCTGATGGCGAAAATCGGGATATCGATCAACCTGGTATTGATGGCGCTGAACCTGTTACCCATACCGCCACTCGACGGCGGCCGCATCGCGGTCAGTCTCTTGCCCATGCATATGGCGCACGCGTTCGCGCGCGTCGAGCCCTACGGTCTCTTCGTGATCGTCGCCCTGCTCGCGCTTGGGGTGCTGGACAACATCATGGATCCGCTGCTGCGTTTCGGTGAATGGGCTCTGCAGACTCTGATCGGCCTGTAAGCCCGCGCGCACTTCCTGAGGAACTTCCATCGCTGCCATGTTCGCCGACCGCGTGCTGTCAGGCATGCGTCCAACGGGACGCATGCACATCGGTCATTACCACGGCGCCCTCAAGAACTGGATTCGCCTGCAGGAGGAGTACGAGTGCCTGTACTTCGCAGCCGACTGGCATGCACTCACCACGCACTACGACGCGACGGAGACGATTGCCGAGAGCGTCTGGGAAATGTTCGTCGACTGGCTGGCCGCTGGCGTCGACCCAACGCGGGCGACGCTCTTCATCCAGTCGCGTGTAGCGGAGCACGCGGAGCTGTCGTTGTTGCTCGGCATGATCGCCCCCGTCGGTTGGCTGGAGCGCGTTCCAACGTACAAGGATCAGCAGCAGAAGCTCGCCGACCATGACCTCTCCAACTTCGGCTTCCTCGGCTACCCGGTAATGATGAGCGCCGACATCCTCGTCTATCGTGCGAACAAGGTGCCTGTCGGAGAGGACCAGGTTTCGCACATCGAGGTTACTCGGGAGCTCGCGCGCCGTTTCAACCACATCTACGGACGGGAGCCCGGCTTCGAGGAGAAAGCCCGCCTCGCGGTGAAGAAGCTCGGCAGCAAGAAGGCCAAGCGTTACGAGACGCTTCGGACGGCCTTTCAGGAAAAGGGCGACACGCAGGCGCTCGAGTCCGCGCGCGACCTGCTCGAAGGGACGCAGAACCTTTCGCTCGGCGATCGGGAGCGCCTTTTCGGTTATCTCGAGGGATCACGGCGGGTGATCCTTCCCGAGCCGCATCCGTTGCTGACCGAGACGTCACGCGTGCCGGGTCTAGATGGGCAGAAGATGTCCAAGTCGTACGGCAACGCCATCATGCTGCGCGAGGAGCCGGCGGCGGTGACCGACAAGGTGCGCACGATGCAGACCGATCCCGCGCGCGTTCGCCGGACCGATCCGGGCAATCCTGAAAAGTGCCCCGTATGGGGCCTGCACCAGGTTTACTCCAGTCAGGAGACACGCGACTGGGTTTGGCAGGGATGCACGACGGCGGGCATCGGATGCCTTGAGTGCAAGCAACCGGTGATCGACGCCATCATTCGCGAGCAGCAGCCGATCCGGGAGCGCGCGCAACGCTACCTGGACGATCCGTCGCTTGTGCGGAACATCGTCGCGGATGGATGCGAGCGTGCGCGCAAGCTCGCGGAGGAAACGATGCGCGATGTGCGCGAGGCGATGGGACTGCGCTATGACTAGCGGTGATGCTGCACTGGATCTCGAGCATCCGTCGCCCGGGCCGAAGCCGCTTGCACGCGTCTATGGCGAGCCCGTCAACGAGCTCCCGCAGGATCTCTATATCCCACCCGAGGCGCTCGAAGTATTCCTCGAGACCTTCGAGGGTCCGCTCGACCTGCTGCTCTATCTGATCCGGCGCCAGAACATCAACGTGCTCGACATCCCCATGGCGGAGCTCACACGTCAATATCTGGGATACGTCGAGATGATGCGGCGAACGCAGCTCGAGCTCGCGGCCGAATATCTACTGATGGCCGCCGTGCTGATCGAGATCAAGTCCCGGCTTCTGCTTCCGCGGCCCCCGGCCCCGCCCGGGGCGGAGGCTGAGGATCCGCGCGCCGAGCTCGTGCGACGCTTGCTCGAATACGAGAAAATGAAGCAGGCCGCGCGGGAACTCGATGCGCTGCCGCTTGCCGAACGCGACTTCACGACGGTTCGCGTCTGGTTCGACCGTCTCGCGGGCGAACGTCTTCCGGACGTCGCACCCGAGGATTTGCGAGCTGCATGGGCCGGCCTGATTGCGCGAGCCCGCGCCAATCGCCATCATCTCGTAACGCGCGAACAGCTTTCGGTGCGATCCGAAATGAGCCGGCTGCTCAAGGTGTTGAAGCCGGCGCGGTTCCTCGAGTTCACCATGCTGTTTGCCGGGCATGCCGACGTTGCGCATCTCGTGGTGACGTTTCTCGCGCTCCTCGAGTTGTCGCGCGAACAGCTGATCAACGTTGCGCAGGCCGCGCCCTACGCCCCGATATATGCGCAGCTGCGTGTCGAGACCCCCTTCGCGCTCGCAGCCGATGCCGAATGAAGATGCGATGAATGACGCCTCTGAAATATCCGACGTGACCCAAGCCAAGGCGGTGCTCGAAGCCGCGCTGCTCGTCGCCGGCGAGCCGGTATCGCCGGCCCAGCTTGGCCGGCTGTTCGATCCCGCGCTCTCGGTGGAAACGGTTCAGGCGCTGCTCGCCGAACTCGTGCACGAGTGGTCCTCGCGCAAGGTCGAACTCGTGCAGGTCGCGTCCGGGTGGCGCTTTCAGGGCAGGCGGGATGTCCAGCCGTATCTCGATCGGCTCACGCCCGAGAAACCCCCTCGTTACTCGCGAGCCGTCATGGAGACGCTCGCGATCATCGCTTATCAGCAACCTGTTACCCGCGGCGATATCGAAGCGATCCGCGGCGTCGCCGTATCGACGAACGTCGTCAAGACACTCGAAGATCGGCAGTGGATCGAGATCGTCGGACATCGCGAGACACCGGGCCGACCGGCGCTCTACGCGACCACGAAGACGTTCCTCGATGACCTCGGCCTCGCGTCGGTGGCGGAATTGCCACCCCTGGCCGACCTTGATTCATCCCACCTCCTGGAGATGCCTGATGCCCCCACCAAGGCCGCCGAGGCGCCACGCGCACTCGCGAGCCCGATCCTCGGGTCCGATCCAACAGCCGAACCTGGCGCTGCAACGGATCGCGGAGAGCTTGCCGCCTCCGAAGCACAAACGATCCACTGACGAAATCTTTAACGAGCCGCAGCGCCTGCACAAGGTGCTGGCGAGCTGCGGCTTCGGCTCACGCCGCGCGATGGAGGAAATGATCCTCGCCGGAAGGATTACCGTGAACCGCATGCCGGCCGAGGTCGGCCAGAAAGTCGGTCCCGCCGACGAGGTGCGCATCAACGGCGAGCTCGTGAAGGTCCGCTTCGCGGAGCCTCGCGCACGCGTGTTGATGTATCACAAGCCCGCGGGCGAGCTGGTGACGCGCGACGATCCCGAGGGTCGGCCGACCGTGTTCGAAAAGCTTCCGTCGATCGGCAACGGCAAGTGGATCAACGTCGGTCGACTCGACTACAACACCGAGGGATTGCTGCTCTTCACCAATTCGGGCGAGCTCGCGAACCGCTTGATGCATCCGCGCTACGAAGTGGAACGTGAATACGCGGTGCGGGTGATGGGACGGTTGACGGAAGAACAGATGCAGGCGCTGACAACCGGCGTGCAGCTCGACGATGGTCCCGCGCGTTGCGAGAAGGTTGCGGACGGTGGCGGCGACGAAGACGGATCGAACCATTGGTACACCGTCGTGCTGAAGGAAGGGCGCAACCGCGAGGTGCGACGTCTTTTCGAAGCGCTCGGCTTGATGGTGAGCCGGCTCATCCGGACGCGCTATGGGATGATCGGCATGCCGACTTCGCTGAAGCGCGGCGATCTCGCCGAACTCGACGCCGGCGAGGTGAACGCACTCGTGACCTCGGCCGGACTACGCTCATCGGCGCAGGGATCGCCGGCCCGCCACGAGCGTGGCGAGCGGCGCGGAGGTCGTCCCGATGCACGCAAGGGCGGCTTCGCCGACGGCGCGCGCCAGGGACAAGGAGACGGACCGCCTTCCCCGCACAAGGGAAATCGTCGCCCGCATGGGTCCGGAAAGCCGCACGGTCAAGGAGCGGGTCCGGGCGTGCATCAGCGGGGCAACGATCGACGTCCGAAAGGCCCTTTCGCGCGGGCAGAAGGCACGGCCGACGACGGTCAGCGCCCGTCGCAGCAGCCTGCGCGCCCGGAACATGGACCGAAGCGCGGACCGGGCTTCAAGGGCGATCGTGCGCAGGTTTCACAGCGCCCCGGCGCGTACGGTCAGGGACAGCGACCGCCCCGTGCTCGCCACAACTTCGACGAGGTGCAGCCGCAGAGCAACGCGAATGCGTCACCGTTCGGACGCGCGACGCTCACCGTGCCCGGCGGAGGTCCGCGCGGCTATGGAAACGATACCGGGCCCCGGCATCGCAGCGGCCCCCGCGCACACGCGAAGTACGGTGCCGGGAACGGGGCCGTCCCGGGGAACGCGCACGGGCCGAACCGGCGAGGCGGCCCAATGGACGGCTTCAAGGGTTCGCCGCGGGGCAAGGGGCACGACAAGCGACCGGGTGGCGAAGTGAACGGCAATGTGGCGCGCGGCGAAGCCAACGGCAATGTGGCGCGAAGCGACGCGAACGCCAACGGCGGCTCGAAAGGCGAGGCCAACGGAAACATCGCGCCGGTGCAGCAGCCGTTCATCGCGGACGACGAGGCGTAGCTTGGCGGCAGCGACGCGCACAGAGCGCTGCGCTACCCGTCAATCTCCAAACCGGGGCGGGCGGCGCTCGAAAAACGCACGCAGTCCTTCCTCGAAGTCATGGGTCGCGGCGCATTCGCCGAAGCTCACGGACTCCGCCCGCAATTGCTGCGACAGCGACCGTTCCAGCGATTCGCGCAACAGTCGTTTCGCGTTGCGGAGCGCAACCGCGGGACCTGCGGCGATGGATTGCGCCCATTCGTTGACGGTCGAATCGAGCGCCGCAACGTCGACCACGCGATTGACCAGGCCGATGCGCTGCGCCTCGCGCGCATCGAAACGCTCGCTCAGCAGGTAGAGTTCGAGCGCCTTGCGCGCGCCGACGATGCGCGGCAGCGACCAGGTGCCGCCGCCGTCCGGACTGAGCCCGATCTGCCGGTACGCGGAGGAAAAGTATGCGTTGTCGGCCGCCACCACCAGGTCGCATGCGCCTACGAGAGAGAGACCGAATCCCGCGACCGCGCCCTGCACCGCGCCGATGACTGCATGCGGCATCCGTTGCAGATACTCGATTGCTGCGTGAAGTCGCTCGACGATCCGTTGAAACTCCCGCTGCCGCTGCGGCGGTTCGACGTCGAGACGCTCGGCGAACGTGCGAAGGTCGCCGCCGGCCATGAAGTGCTTGCCTGCGCCGCGCAGCACGACCACGCGAAGCGAAGTATCGGCGGCGAGCGCGGAAGCGTGCGTGACGAGCGCTTCCATCATGTCGAGGTCAAGGACGTTGAGCGCCGCGGGGCGGTTGAGCGTCAGCGTGGCGACTGCTCCGTCACGCGACAGGACGATTCCTTCCTCGCCAGCGGCATTCGATCGATCGCTCATTGTGCGTCCCTTTGTGGGCCCTTCCATCGATGAAACGTCAGTCGCGATCGTCGGTGCGGAAGGGGCTGCCGGCTTCGAGCTCGTCGATCGAATGAGCAACATCGACGCGCTCGCGCGCGCAGTAATCGGCGATGGCCGAAGCGAAGGCGCGGTCGGAAATTGCGTGGGCGGAGTGCGTCGGCACAGGCAACAGGCCTCGTGCAAGCTTGTGAATCCCTTGCGCACCGCCCTCAAAGCACTCGATGCCTCGCTCGATGCAGAATTCGATTGCCTGGTAATAGCACGTTTCAAAGTGCAGTCCGGGCACGTATTCGCGAGTGCCCCAATAGCGACCCCACAGCGTCTGCTTGTCGAATACGTCGAGCGCCGAGCACAGCCGCTTGCCATTGCGATAACCGACGACGAGCAGCAGCCGGTCACCCAGCGTTTCGCTGATCGCGTCGAAGAAGTCGAGCGATAGATAGGGCGTCGACCGGTGCGCGCGATAGGTACGCTCGTAGCATTCGAAGAAGAACGCCCTGTCGGCCGCTGCGATATCGCGGCCGCATTTCCGCACGAACGTCACGCCCGCCTCTTGCAGCCGCCGGCGCTCCTGCTTGATCTTCTTGCGCTTGTCGTGGTTGAAGTCGCCGAGGAAATCGGCGAAGTCCCCGTAGCCGCGGTTGCGCCAGTGGAACTGCACGCCGTCGCGCGTCAGCATGCCGGCGCTCGCGCACTCGCGCGTCTGCGCGTCGTCCGTGAACAGGATGTGCAATGACGAATAGCCGTGCGCGAGTTCTCCGAGTGCGCGTTCGAGCAGCGCGCGCCTCGTTGCCGGCGCGTCCGCCAGCAAGCGAGGACCGGGTACGGGCGTGAACGGCACGGCCGCGACGAGCTTGGGGTAATAACGGCGGCCGTAGCGGCGATATGCGTCCGCCCATCCCCAGTCAAACACATACTCGCCGTAGCTGTGCGCCTTGGCGTAGAGCGGCAAAGCGCCGATCAGCTCGGAACGGTTCCAGGCGGTGAGAAAGCGCGGCAGCCATCCGGTCTCCGGTGCCGCGCAGCCGGTCTGATGCAGTGCGGAGAAGTACTGATACGACAGAAGCGGCATGCCGGATGACAACGCGTTCCACTCGGAAGGGTCGATCTCCGACAGCGGAACGTCGTCGCGGATGAGAGGCGAGACAGCAACCGGCGGGCGCGGCCTGGAATAGGGGACGGGGGCGTGCATGGAGTCGTTTCATTGTCGCCGTTGTGCGGGCGATGCTCAAGCTTGCGGGTCGGTTTGGACAAGGTCGCGTGCTAACATTTCCCGATGCGGATTGCGATGGCGCAGCTGAACCAGAAGCTCGGCGACCTCGCAGGCAATGCCCGCACGCTGCTCGACGCGATCGGCGAGGGACGCCGCGGTGCCGCGTCGCTTGTCGTCACGCCCGAGCTTTCGCTTTGCGGCTACCCCCCCGAAGACCTCGTGTTGCGGCCGGCGTTCCTCGACGCGTGCGCCGCCGAATTGGTCGCGCTCGCCTCCGAGGTCAGGGATACGACGGCGCTCGTTGGCTTTCCCGAGCGGCACGACGGCATCCGGTACAACGCGATCGCGGTGCTTCGTGAAGGCCGCGTCCACGCCGTCTACAGGAAGCACCATCTGCCCAACTACACGGTGTTCGACGAGGAGCGTTACTTCGAGCCCGGCACCGCACCGTGCGTTTTCGACGTCGACGGCGTGCGATGCGGCGTCGTGATCTGCGAGGATTGCTGGTTCGAAGGGCCCGCGATGCAATCGCACGAGGCAGGTGCCGAGATCGTTGTCGTTCCGAACGGCTCTCCGTATCACACGCACCAGCAGGCCGCCCGTATTGCACAAATCGCGGCGCGCGTTCGCGAGACCGGCGTGCCGTTCGTGTATGTCAACCGCGTCGGCGGCCAGGACGAGCTTGTATTCGACGGAGCTTCGTTCGTCATGGACGCGCACGGCACGATCGCCCAGCAATTGCCGGCATGGCACGAGACCATCGCCATCGCTGAGTTCAACGACGTTACGCCGCGGCCCGTTCGGGGCGAGCTCGACACGGCGCTCGAGCCGCACGTCTATCACGCCCTCGTGATGGGCGTCCGCGATTACATCGACAAGAACCGATTTCCCGGCGTATTGATCGGACTGTCCGGCGGCATCGACTCGGCGCTCACGCTCGCGATCGCCGTAGATGCGCTCGGCGCCGATCACGTGCGCGCAGTGATGATGCCGTCACGCTATACATCGCAGATGAGTCTCGACGATGCCGCTCTGGAAGCGCGAACGCTCGGCGTTGGGTATGACGTGATCTCGATCGAAGGGATGTTCGAAGCAGCGCTCGGCGCGCTCGAGCCGGTGTTCACCGGCCGCGCGCCGGACACGACCGAAGAGAAC
>JBKPOL010000292.1:0-8690 GCA_046733075.1 Pseudomonadota bacterium
TGGTGTTGCCTGTACCTCATGTCGGATGACTTCCTTCTGAAGGCGTCCGACGTTTCACGCCGTGTCGGCGGTCTCGTCGCGGTCGATCGCGTGTCGGTCACGTTGACGCGCGGTGAGGTGCATTCGGTGATCGGAACCAACGGTGCGGGTAAGTCCACGCTCGTGAACGTGCTCGCGGGCGAGATCGCGGCGTCGGGCGGCCGCGTGCATCTGCAGGACCGGGATATCACGCGCTGGCCGCAGCCCAAGCGCGCACGCGCCGGCGTCGGCCGCACCTACCAGCGCACGACGATCTTTCCGCGGGCGACCGTGTTCGAGAATTGCCGCCTCTCGGCGCAGGCGCACCATCAGCATCCATTCGACTGGTGGCACGCCGCGGCCGGCTGCGCAAAGAGCGGCGCTCTTGCACATCACGCGATCGAGCAGGCCGGCCTCGCGGGCCAGGCGCACCGGATCGCAGGCACGCTGTCGCACGGGCAGAAACGGCAGCTGGAGATTGCGATGTGCCTCTCGACGGCGCCGCAGGTGCTCCTGCTCGACGAGCCCCTCGCGGGAATGGGTCCGGAAGAAACCGAGCGAATGCTTGCGTTGCTTGCCACGCTGAAGCCGGGCCATGGAATCCTGCTCATCGAGCACGACATGGACGCGGTGTTCCGGATTGCCGATCGCATCACGGTGATGGTGAACGGTGCGGTCATCGCGACAGGGACGCCCGACGAGATCCGCAACAATCCCGAAGTGCAGATCGCCTATCTCGGCGAGATCGAGCGCCCCGCCGAAGCGGCGTTGTCCTGAGGACATTGTCGAAGATGGCGAGTCCCCGCACGGCGACGATCCCGCAGGACCTGCAGGATGCCGCGATGAGCGCGCTCGTCGAAGCCCGCGATCTGCACGCGCACTACGGCGAGAGCCACGTACTACGCGGCATCTCGCTCGCGATCGGCACCGGCGAATCCATCGGGCTCCTCGGACGCAACGGCATGGGGAAGACGACGCTGATTCGCGCGCTGCTCGGGCTGACGCCGGCGAGCCGCGGCAAGGTGCTGATCCACGGCCGCGACTGTACGCGCGAGCCCCCACACCGCATCGCGCGGCTCGGCGTAGCGTACGTGCCCGAGGGCCGCGGAATCTTTCCGAACCTGTCCGTTCGCGAGAACCTGATGCTCGCCGCGCGTCCGCCCCGTGATTCGCGTCCGAACTGGACGCTGGAGCGCGTGCTTTCGAAGTTTCCGCGCCTGAAGGAGCGACTCGCCTTCGGCGGCCAGCAACTTTCCGGGGGCGAGCAGCAGATGCTCGCGATCGGGCGCGCGCTGATGAGCAATCCCGACATACTGATCCTCGACGAGGCGACGGAAGGCCTGGCGCCGCTCATCGTGCGCGAGATATGGCGGATCATTGCCGAGATTCGCGCGAGTGGAATCGCTTCGCTGCTCGTCGATCGCAACTACCGTCTCGTCCTCGCACATACCGACCGCGCCGTTGTCATGGAAAAGGGGATGCTCGTCCTCGAAGGATGGTCGGCGTCGCTTGCCCAACGAACCGACGCGCTCACGCGTCACCTCGGCGTGTAGACGATGCGCGGCACGCGTGCTCGTAGAGCAGTTCGCGCGGCAGTCCAGTAACCTTCGCCGCAACGCGGGCGGCGCGTGCGGGCGGAAGCTCTTCGAGCAGCGCCGCGAGCAGGCGGCGGGCCTCCGCGGAAATCTCCCGATTCCGCGGCGGCGCCTGCGCCGCATCGACGATCAAGACGAATTCGCCGCGCTCGCGGTTGGCATCGGCGGCGATCCACGCGTTCGCGTCCTCGATCGGCAGCGATACGATCGTTTCGAACGTTTTCGTGAGCTCGCGCGCGATCGTGAGCGAGCGCGCCGGATCGAGAAGCGTGGAAAGCTCGCGCACCGTCGCCGCAACACGATGCGGACCCTCGTAGATGACGAGCGCAACCGGAAGCGGCGCGACCGTCTCGAGGAGTTCGCGCCGCGCCTTCGCCTGCATCGGAAGGAATCCAACGAAGAGGAAGCGCTCGGCTTGCAGTCCTGCTGCGGAAATGGCCGTCGCCGCTGCGTTCGCACCGGGAATCGGAATCACGCGATGGCGCGCATCGAGCGCCGCGCGAACAAGGCGCGCACCCGGGTCGCTGATGCCGGGCGTTCCCGCGTCGGATACGAGCGCGACGCTGCGACCTGCAGCAAGATCGTCGAGAACGCTCGCGATCTGCCGCGCTTCGTTGTGCTGATGAAGCGAGTGTGGCCGGGTCGAGATGCCGTAACGCGCGAGCAACACCGACGTGACGCGCGTATCTTCGGCGCGGATGATGTCGACGGTGCGCAGCACGTCGAGCGCGCGCAACGTGAGATCGCGCAGATTCCCGACGGGCGTCGCCACCACATATAATGAGCCAGGCTCGGCGCGGAAATTGGTGGACGCAAGCGCCCCTTCCTGCCGAGCTTCCTCTGCACCGGTCAGGCGCGCCCCGCTCCGTACCACATCGACCCGCTCGCGTCTCATCGAGCGCATCACCGCCATTGCGGTGGCTCTCCTGTTCGCCGCCGCCGCATTGTCGTGTGCGTCGCCGCGCCCGGCAACCCGCATTGAAGTTGTCCCTCCTCCGATGGGCATCGGAACACCGCTGCCGCTCGGAACACGCCTTCCGCTGTCGAACGAGATCCCCGAAACCGCGGTCCCGCCGCCGCCGGACACAAGCGCACAACCGGCGCAGACGATGGAGTCCCCGATACCCGTTCAGCCAGTGCCCGTGCCGGAAAACATCGACGACGCTCCTCCGCCGGTAACCGGCCGCCTGATCGCACTTGTCCTGCCCCTCGACGTTCCGGCTTATGAGCGTGCGGCGAGCGCCGTGCGGGACGGTTTTCTCGATGCCGCCGAAGCGGCCCGCGCGCGCGCCGACTGCCTTGTGATCGCGCACGGCGCGGACGGCGTCATCTCCGCGTTCGACACGGCGCGCGCGAAGAATGTGCGCGTCGCCGTTGGCCCGCTGGTCCGCGATGATCTGAAGACGCTTGCAATCTCGGGGGCGAGGCTGCCATGGACGCTGGCGCTCAATCAGCTCGACGACGGCACACCGTTGCCGAGTGCGATCTTCTCGTTTCCCCTTTCGGTCGAAAGTGACGGCAGGATGCTCGCGCGGCGCGCGCTGTCGAGCGGCGCGCGGCGCGTTGACGTGATCGAGGGCGACTCGCCGCTCATGAAAAGGTTCTCGAGCGCATTCGCGACGGCATGGACTAGCGAAGGCGGCCGGGTCCCTGATGCATTCCGCTTCGACGCCGCGCCCGACGCGCTCACGCAACTTCGCCGCACGCTCGCGCAGAACGCTTCCGATGCCGTGCTGCTCGCCGTGAATGGGGATCGAGCCGCCCTCGTGAAGCCTTTCATCGGCAGCATCAGGGCTTATGCAAGCGGGCTCGTGTTCGAGCGTCCCTCGCAGGCGGTCGCCCGGGATCTCGACGGCGTGCGGGTCGTCGAGATCCCGTGGTTGCTCACGCCCGATGCGCCTCAGTTCAACGGCCTTCCTCGCCGGGACTTCGACAGCACGGCGCTCGCCCGGCTCTACGCTCTCGGCCTCGACGCCTACCGCGTTGCCGCAGCGTTCCAGAGCGGACCGCCGCCGCGCTTCGAGCTCGAAGGCGCAACCGGCCACGTGTCGCTCGTTCCCGGTCGACAGTTCCTGCGCGAAGGCAGCATGGCTGTGTACCGCGATGGTCAACTCGTTCCGGAACCCGCGCCCTGAAGTGCCGCGCGGCTCGATCGGCTCCCAGGCCGAGATGCTCGCCGCCGATTACCTGATGCACCACGGCCTCACGATCGTAGCGCGCAACTTCCGGACGCGATTCGGTGAGATCGACCTCATCGCACGCGACGGCTCGACGCTCGTGTTCGTGGAAGTGCGCATGCGGAGCTCGGGCGGCTTCGGAGGCGGCCTCGAGAGCATCACGGCGGCGAAGCGCGCGCGTATCGTCAAGGCGGCCAACGGCTATCTCGCCACGCTCGACCGCGAGCCGGCGTGCCGTTTCGACGCTGTCGTCATGCAACGACTCGCGCGCGACAGCATCGTATGGCGCCGCGACATACTCGGCGTCGACGCGTAAGCGGAACGTTTCCCCTGCTAAACTCCGGCGCCATGATCGATCACGTCGAACGGATTCGCGGACACTTCGCGGACAGCGCGTTGCTGAAGCAGGAAGCGGCACCGACGATGGCCGCGCCGATTGCACGCGCCGGCGCGCTGATGACCGACTGCCTGTTCGCGGACGGCAAGATTCTCGCGTGCGGCAACGGCGGATCCGCGTCCGATGCACAGCACTTCGCTGCCGAGCTCGTCGGGCGCTTCGAGCGCGAGCGACCGGAGCTGCCGGCGATTTCTCTTGCAACGGACACGTCGCTCCTGACCGCCGTTGCAAACGACTACGCATTCGAGCAGGTCTTCGCGAAGCAGGTGCGCGCACTGGGCGCGAAAGGCGACGTGCTCCTTGCGATTTCAACGTCGGGCAATTCGCCGAACGTCGTGGCCGCAGTGGCAGCCGCGCACGAGCGCGAGATGCGAGTCGTCGCCCTCACGGGCAAGGGCGGTGGCCGGATCGGTGAACTTCTCGCACCCGAAGACGTCCACCTGTGCGTTCCGCATGGGCGCACGATGCGCATACAGGAAGTCCACCTGCTGACTATTCACTGCCTCTGCGACGTGATCGACGCCACGCTCCTTGGAGATGACGCATGACGAAACCGCTGCTCCTGATCGTGTTCGCCGTCGTGGTGGGCGCGTCTACGCTCCTTGCGGGTTGCGTGCCGCTCGTCGTCGCCGGCGCGGTCGGGGGGACGGCGCTGGTGGCAACCGATCGCCGCTCCGTTGGCGCGCAAGCGGACGATGAAGCGATCGAACTCAAGACCTCAAACAACATCGGCGCCGGCTACGGCGATCGCGTGCACGTTAACGTCACGAGCTACAACGGAATCGTGCTCCTGACCGGCGAAGTGCCGACGCAGGATCTCGTCGGCGCTATCGGCGAGATGGTGCGCACGACGCCGAAGGTGCGACGCGTGCACAACGAACTCACGGCCGGACCACTCTCCGATCTCGGTGCGCGGTCGAACGATTCGTACATCACGTCCAAGGTCAAGACGCGCTTCGTCGAGGCAAGCAAGACGTTCTCGGCAACGCATGTGAAGGTGGTGACTGAGCGCCAGATCGTGTACCTGATGGGCATCGTACGGCGCGACGAAGGCGACGCAGCGGCTCAGATAGCCGCCACCACGTCGGGGGTATCACGGGTCGTGAAGCTGTTCGAGTACATCAGCTAGCCACATGAGCGCACCGCGGGGCGCGGCCGCGCCACTGCCGCCGCCGCGCTACCCGGCGAAGATTGCGGAAGGCGCACGCGCGCTGTCGCGGATTCGCGCGCTCCCTCGGCCGCTCGTGTTCACCAACGGCGTGTTCGACCTGCTCCATCGCGGACACGTCACGTATCTCGAACAGGCGCGGGGACTCGGTGCATCGCTCGTCGTGGCGGTCAACGCCGATGCCTCCGTGAAGCGACTCGGGAAAGGCGCCGATCGTCCATTGAATCCGCTTGCCGATCGTATGGCGGTGCTCGCCGCGCTTGCCTGCGTGGATCTCGTGGTCCCCTTCGAAGCCGATACGCCGCTCGACATGATCATTGCGTGCGCGCCTGACGTCCTGGTCAAAGGCGGCGATTATTCGGTTGCGACGACGGCGGGCGCCGCGCAAGTGATCGGTCGCGGCGGCCGCTTTGTCGCGATCCCCTTCGTCCACGAGCGCTCGACGACGGCGCTCGTGGAACGGATTCGTCACTCGAAGCGCGGCTGATATACTGGGACTCGAGTCAGCGAAATCATTGCTATGTTGACGATCGACCGTGAAATCGACGCACGCGGACTCAACTGTCCGCTGCCCATCCTGCGCACGAAGAAGGCGTTGAACGACATGACGTCGGGGCAGACGATCCGCATCACGGCGACGGATCCGGGAAGCGTCCGCGATTTCGAAGCGTTTGCACGCCAGACCGGCAACCAGCTCCTCGAGCACGGCGAAGACGCCGGCGCATTCTGGTTCGTTCTGAAGCGCCGCTGAGCGCAGCGCCAGTACAGGTCGGGACGATCGGTTCCGCGACCCCTCCGTCCCGTCGACCGGAACCGCGCGACTGACGGGCCTTCGTGCTTGCGTCCGCGCTGCTGCTGCTTCCCGATTTCCTGCTGATCGCGCTCGGTGCCGGGCTGCGCCGCATCTCGCTCTTCGATGTTCTGTTCTGGCGCGGGCTCGAGCGCCTCGTCTATTTCGTGCTGTTTCCCGCGCTCCTGTTTCGCGCGTTGGCAACGTCCACGATGCCGATCGGAAATGCGTCCCGGCTGGTCGTCGTCGGTCTCGGATTCACGGCAGCGGGCATGCTCCTGGCGCTCCTCGCACGACCCGTGCTGCGCCTGCCACAGCCGACTTTCGCCGCCTGCTTCCAGTGCGCGTTCCGCTTTAACACGTACATCTCGCTTGCGGCGGCCAGTCGTCTCGCGGGCAGCGAAGGCGTCGCCGCAATCAGTTTGCTGATCGGCGTGCTCGTGCCCGTCGTCAACATCGCAGCGGTCGCCATGCTCGCGACGCATCTCGGCGCGAAAGGCGTCTGGCTCGCGATCGCACGAAACCCGCTGGTCATTGCATGCACGGCGGGCCTCGCGTGGAATGCTGCGGGCATCCCGATGCCCGAAACGGTCGCGGCGATTCTGGGGCTCCTTGCGGCCGCCGCGTTGCCACTCGGCCTGATCGCCGTCGGCTCAGGCCTCGAGTTCGTCGCTGGAACGCTAGCTGCGCCGGCGATCGCCTGGTGGAACATCGTCAAGCTCGTGCTGCTGCCGGCAATCGCCTTCGTGCTCGCGCATGCATTCGGGCTCTCGACGCTCGAGCGACAGGTAGCCGTACTGCTCGCCGCCGTCCCGACGGCGCCGTCTTCCTACATTCTCGCGATGCAGATGAATGGTCGGGGTGCCCCGGTCGCGCTCCTCATTTCAACGGGAACGCTGCTTGCGATCGTGACGTTGCCGGCATGGCTCGCCGCGATCGGTTGATGAAGGGCCGGGGTCGGGCGTTCCCTGAGCGATCGTCGACTGCGGCCCTCAGCGCCGATAGCGATTGAGGAAGTCGGTCACGATGCCGCGCTGCGCGTTCTCGATGGCGACATCGAGCGAGCGATCCATCGGATCGTGCTGCTTGGCTTTGCGGAAGGAGTTGAGCGCATCCTGGTGCAGGCCGAGCAAATGCTGCGCGCGGCCGAGGCATCGCCACGCATCGGCGTTCGCGATGTCTAGATCGACCCAGGCACGACAGAGCTCGGCGGCGCGGCGTGCATTGCCTGCACGCAACATGCGCTGTCCATCAATCTTCAACGATTCGATGCGCGCGCGGCGGGCTGCCATCGTTGCCTCGAAACTCGCATCCGTTCCAACGTCACCCTTCGCCGCGCCGTTGCGCAATGCTGGCGGTGAAGTCGAGACCTCACCGGAGGTGATCGCGATGCCCGGCGCCGATGCGCGTGTCGCAACCTTCGGCGGCGTGAACGGCGATATCGTCGGGAGCGTGGGAATCAGGCGGTCGAGTTGCACGCTCGCGTTGCGAAGCTTGTCCTTCATCGTGGCCGAGGTCGGCAGCGCCTCGCCCATGGTCGAGCGTGTCCACGCGATGGTGTGCGCGAGCGGCTGCTGCCACGCGACGCCGTAGAGCCACATCATCGATGCCAGGCCGCAGACGCCCGTCACCGTGTTGACGATACCCGCGGGCGAATGCGTGACGAGACAATCCTCCGCGAAGTCCCAGTCGGTTTCCTGGCGCTCGGCGAGCTTCTCGTACGCGACGGCGACGAGGACGGGCGCGAGGAGCGGGAAGCCGCACGCGATGCCCTCGAGCCACACGCGAAGCGCGCGGCGCAGGCCGCGGAGCAGTTGCGCCGCCGTGTCACGACGCGCATACGCGTTGGAGATCGAGAACTGCAGGTAGATGCCGAACAGCCACTTGCCGGGCGTCGTCCCGACAGCCGTGATGAGCAGCGCCTCGATCGGAATGTACGACCCGGTGATGAGGACCGGTGCGATTAGCGGATGGGTGAGCCAATAGCTGGCCGATTGGGGCACGATGCCGAGCGCGCGGAGCTGCGACAACAGCAGCGCGAGCAGCAGGCCCCAGATTGCGTAGTCGAACGTGCGAGCCGCGAGTCGATGCCATGGACGCGGCTCGCTCGTCCGTCCGGATTTGGCGCGCTCGAGTTCGGCCATGCGCAACTGGAAGATCCAGGACGCGTCTTCCTGCGGGTGCTCGTTGCCCAGGAAGACGCTCCGCTCACGCCGCCAGTTGAGAATCGCCAGATCGGTCTGCGGTGCGAGCGACGAGCGCGCATGCGCGTGGCGGCGCCGCATGAACACCACAGCATGGACGACGCCGTAGATGGCACCAAGCACGAGGAACACGGCGGTAAGCCAGCCCAGCACCTGGCGAGCGACGACGACGATGTCGGAGGGTGTGACGAAGACGATGGCCGCGGCGATGAAGGCCGCGAACAGACCGCACAAACCGAACGTCAGGATCGGTGAGCGGCTGAACGACGCGACGCGTTCGGTGAGTCCCGGATGATGCAGCGCGGGTGTCTGAACCGGCTCTTCCGCAAGGTCGGAGTCGG
>JBKPOL010000293.1:0-5967 GCA_046733075.1 Pseudomonadota bacterium
AGTATTGACGCATATGTGTCTTTCCGGGTTTTACGGACTTGCTATCGTCCTAAACCGCCACAAAATAAGGCCTTGAAGTCGATTCTGCATAGTAAGCTTGCATTTGGCAAGCTGATAACGCGATGGCACTGCTTCCGATACTCGAATACCCCGATCCGCGTCTCAAAAAGGTTGCAACCCCGGTAGCAGCCGTCACCGCGGATATCCGCCGCCTCGTCGGCGATCTGGCCGAAACCATGTACGCCGCACCCGGCGTGGGGCTGGCCGCTACGCAAGTGAACGTTCACAAACGGGTGATCGTCATCGATATCTCGGAGCACAAGGACGATCTTCGCGTGTTCATCAACCCGGAAATCCTTTTCGCCGAAGGAGAAGCCGAATGCGAGGAAGGATGCCTGTCGGTTCCGGGCTACTACGACAAGGTCACTCGTGCGGCGCGCATTCGCGTTCGCGCGCAGGACGAGAACGGTGAAACCTTCGAATTGGACGCCGACGGCTTGCTCGCCGTGTGCATTCAGCACGAAATGGACCATCTGATCGGCAAGGTCTTCGTCGAATATCTGTCTCCGCTGAAGCGCGCTCGCCTCGCAGCCAAGCTACGCAAGAAGCAGAAACTGGCGGGCTGAAGTCGCGCCCGCCATGCGCGCAGGCTTTGCCGGTACGCCCGAGTTCGCGGCTCGCGCACTGGCAGCGCTCCACCAGAGCGGACATGTCATCCCCGTCGTGCTGACGCAGCCCGATCGGCCTTCCGGCCGGGGCCTCGCGATCAGCGCCTCGCCTGTGAAACGTTTCGCGCTCACGCATGGGCTGCCGACGCTGCAGCCCGCTCGCCTGCGCGATCCCGACGTGCTCGCGACGCTACGGGAAACCGATCTCGACGTTCTGGTGGTTGCCGCGTATGGCCTGATACTGCCGCAGCCCGTCCTCGATTGGCCGCGTTACGGTTGCCTCAATATCCACGCGTCGCTTCTCCCGCGCTGGCGCGGTGCGGCACCGGTCGAACGTGCAATCGAGGCGGGGGATCCCGTCACGGGAAGCACGATCATGCAGATGGACGCGGGCCTCGATACGGGTCCCATCATCGCGTGGCAGGAACTGCCGATCGTACCGAAGGAGACGGCGGGAAGCCTCCACGATCGGCTGGCGAGCGTCGGCGCGCGGCTCATTGTCGAGGTGCTGGCAGCCCTTGAGCGTGACGGCCGGCTCGAGTCCACGCCGCAGCCCGAGCAGGGCGTGACATACGCGGCAAAGATCGAGCGAAGCGATCGTATCGTTTCCTGGACGGCGACGGCCGATGAGGTCGACCGCAAGGTGCGCGCGTTGTCGCCGACGCCGGGTGCGATCGCGACCTGGAGAGGAACCCCTGTGCGAATCGTCGAGGCGGAGCCTCTGCCGGGCAGTGAGACGGCCGACGGAGCAGGCTTGGGGGGTGTAATTGCCGTGGCGCGAGACGGCGTCGACGTGCGCTGCGGAGCACATACCGCGCTGCGGTTGCGACGGCTGCAGCCCGCGGGTGGCCGCGTGATGTCCGCGAGCGCGTTCGCTGCCGGACGAGGTGTCGCCGTCGGCGGTCGTTTCGAGCCAGGCAGCGCGTAGCGCGTCGTCTCAGGCATGCATCACGAACAGATGCAGGCGGCACGGGCGATCGCGCTCGTGCTTGCGGGCTCCAACCTGCGCGATGCGCTCGCGCAGGTCGACGACGGCGATCCCTCGCGAGGGCGCGCCCTCGTGCAGGAGCTCGCGTACGGTACGCTTCGCCGTCTCGGCACGCTCGATGCCATTGCGGCACGGCTCGTGCGAAAGCCGATGCCCGATCCGCTGCTGCGCGCGCTCGTCGACGTCGCGCTCTATCAGCTCGATGAGACGCGCGCGCCCGCTTTCGCGGTTGTCGATCGTGCGGTCGCCGCCGCTGGCGCGCTCGTGCGACCCGGCGCGAGGGGGCTCGTCAACGCGATCCTGCGGAGATATCTGCGCGAACGGACGTTGCTGCACGCCTCCGTGCGCCACGACCCAGTCGCACGCTGGTCATATCCGAAGTGGTGGATCGAGCGCGTTCGTCGCGACCATCCAGGCGCCTGGGAAGCGATTCTCGAAGCGGGGAACGCACGACCGCCGCTGACGCTGCGCGTGAATTGCCGCGTCACGAGCCGCGAAGCGCTGCTTGCCGACTTTGCCGTCGCGGGCATCGCTGCGACGGCCGTGGGGGAATGGGGCATGATCGTCTCAGAGCCCCGCGCAGTGACCGAGCTGCCCGGCTTCGCCGGTGGCGCGTTCTCCGTTCAGGATCTGGGGGCGCAATTTGCTGCGCCGCTGCTTGGCGTCGCGGACGGCATGAGGGTGCTCGATGCGTGTGCAGCGCCGGGGGGCAAGACGTCGCATCTGCTGGAGTTGAGCGAGGTGGACCTCGTCGCACTCGACCTGGATCCCCTGCGGATTGCGCGCATCCGCAACAATCTGATGCGCCTTCGCCTGACCAATCGCACGGTGCGCGTGACGCAAGGGGACGCGGGCGAGCCGCGCGCATGGTGGGACGGGCGGGCATTCGACCGTATCCTGCTCGATGTGCCGTGCACGGCTTCCGGGGTCGTCCGTCGACATCCTGACGGCAAGTGGCGGCATCGTGAAAGCGACATCGGGCGGTTCGCGCAGGAGCAGACCACGTTGCTCGACGCCGTGTGGCCGCTGCTTGAGCGAGGCGGCCGGCTGCTCTACTCGACGTGCTCGGTATTTCACGCAGAGAACGGCGAGCGCATCGCCGATTTTGTGGCCCGGCATCCGGATGCGTTGCGGGAATCCCTCACGTTTCCGGAAGGCGTGCCGCATTGCGCAGGCCAGCTCTTGCCTTCGTCTTCGGGCACGCGCCACAATCAGGACGGGTTTTTCTACGCGCTGCTTGGCAAGCGCTGATGTGGTCGCCGCGCCACACGGTGCTCCTGCACGGCGCTCCGCAACGCCGTCCCGCGACCGGGACCCTCCCGAAGTTGCGTCCCGGCATGCTGCTTACACCCAGGATCGACCGTGCGCCGCGCTCCCGAGAGCGTCGCCGCGCGCTCGCATTTCTGTTCGTCTGCCTGCTCAACGTGCCCGCTACCCGGCCCCGTGCCGATACCATTCCGGTGCGCGACGCGCAACTGCGCGTGGAGGAAGATGAAGTACTGTTGAGCGCGGACTTCGATTTCGCGCTCACTCCCGCGCTGGAGCAGGCGTTGGACAAGGGGATCCCGCTCTATTTCACGATCGAGCTCGAGCTGTTGCGGAGGCGTCCGCTCTGGTTTCCCGAAAAGGTTGCCGAATGGTCGATCACGTACCGGGTGTCGTACAGCTCGCTGACACGCCAGTATCGCGTATCGAGCGGGCCGCTCGGGCAGGCGTTCGATTCGCTCGATGACGTCCAGCGGTTCATCGGTCACGTTGCGTCGCGGCCCGTTGCGCGTGCAGAAGACCTCACCAAAGGCGTGCGTTACGAGGCGGCGCTGCGTGAAAAGCTCGACGTGAACCAGCTGCCGAAGCCGTTCCAGATCAATGCGCTTGCCTCGCGCGAGTGGCAATTGAGCTCGGACTGGCACCGCTTCGCCTTCACGCCATGATGCGGTTGCTGGCATCGCGGCGCTTGCGCTGGGTCACGCTGGCCTTCGCGTGCGTATCGGCGATCGGGCTCTTCCTGCTCGCAACCGCTACCGCGAACACGGCGCTGTTCGCCGGCCACTACAACACGATCGTGGTGATCAACGGCGCGCTGGTTGCGCTGCTCATGCTGGTCGTCGGCGGACAGCTGCTGCACCTGTGGCGCAATCTGCGAAAGGGCGTATTTGGCTCCCGGCTCGCGCTCCGCCTGGTGCTGTTGTTCGCGCTCGTCGCAGGTCTGCCTGGCGCGCTCGTGTACGCGGTGTCCGCGCAATTCCTCGGCCGAAGCATCGAGAGCTGGTTCGACGTGCGCGTGGATCGCGCGCTCGACGGCGGCATCAACCTCGGCCGAAGCTCGCTCGATTACCTGCTTAAGGAAACGAGCAATCGCGCGACTCTGATTGCCACGGCGCTTGCCGATGCGCCCGGCGGGCCGGGACCGGCGTTGACTCGCGCGGCCGAGCAGGTTGGGGTCTACGAAGCCGCGTTGTATGCGCCTTCCGGCGGCGTTCTCGCGGTCGCTGGGACCGGCGGCGGCATGACGCCCGAGCCGTTGCCCGGAGACGCCTTGCGGCGCGCGCGACTGCAGCAGACGTATGCGAAGGTCGAGCAGACGCAGGATTCGGGGCTGATGCTCCGTGTCGTCGTTCCCGTCAACAGCGGCGATCGAATGGATCCGCTGCGGGTCCTGCAGGTCATCGAGCGTGTGCCGCGGACCCTCGCGCAGGATCTCGAGAAGGTACAGGCCGGCGCACGCGATTATCAGGAAATTTCGTTTTCGCGCGGAGCGCTGAAGCGGCTCTATCAGCTGACGCTCGCGTTGACGCTGCTGCTTGCCTTGACGTCGGCGCTCGGTCTCGCCGTCGTGTTGTCGGAGCGCTTCGCCGAGCCGCTTGCGCTGCTCGCGGAGGGGACGCGCGCGGTCGCCGAGGGCGATTTTTCCCGGCGTCAGCCCGTGACCTCGCGGGACGAGCTTGGCGTGCTCACCGAGTCGTTCAATACGATGACCTCACAACTCGCGGACGCGCGGGTGAAGACGCAGGAGTCGCAACGCGCGACGGAAACGACGCGCGCCTATCTGGAAAGCGTGCTCGGCAATCTCTCGTCTGGCGTGCTGGCGTTCGACGACAGATATCGGCTGCGAAGTGCAAACGCCAGCGCGGCGGTGATCCTGCAGCAGCCGTTCGCCGAGGTCTCGGGCATTGCCCTTGCAGAATGGGGCGGCCGGTTGCCGGGGCTGGCCGCGTTCGGCGAGCTGATCGCGGAAGGCTTTCGCGCGGCGCGCGAGGGCCAATGGCAGCGCGAGGCGGCCCTGACGGTGGCCGGGCAGACGCGCACGCTCCTGCTCCGCGGCACTCGACTGCCCGGTGCGCCGGTCCCTGGATATGTCGTCGTGTTCGACGATGTGTCCGAGGTGCTGCAGGCGCAGCGAGATGCGGCCTGGTCCGAAGTCGCGAGACGGCTCGCGCACGAGATCAAGAACCCGCTGACGCCGATCCAGCTTTCCGCCGAGCGGCTTGCCGTGAAGCTCGCGCCGCGACTCGAGGAAAGCGACCAGGAGACGCTGCGGCGTGGCACGCAGACGATCGTGTCGCAGGTGGCCGCGATGAAGCACATGGTCGACGATTTCGCGATATACGCGCGGCAACCCCGGCCGGGGCAGATGCAGGCCGTCGATCTGCCGGCCCTCTTGCTCGACGTGCTCGCTCTATACGACAATCTGCGGCCGCACGTGGTACTGGCGCTCCCGGATACACCTGTCATGATTCATGGCGAGCCAACGCGTTTGCGCCAGGTGTTCCACAATCTGCTTCAGAATGCGGTCGACGCACAGGCGGGCGTCGCCGAGCCGCGGATCGAAATCTCCCTCAGCGTGCAAGGCGGAGAAGCGACGCTCTCCTTTGGCGATCGCGGTCCGGGTTTTTCGGAGAACGTCCTCGAGCATCCGTTCGAGCCTTATGTAACAACGAAAGCAAAGGGCACCGGATTGGGTCTGGCCATCGTGAAGAAGATTGTCGAGGAGCACGCCGGTCGCGTGACGCTCGAGAACGTCGCGCCGCATGGCGCGCGCGTGACGCTGCACTTTCGCGCACTGAAGTCGGCGGTGGCCGCATGAGCCGCGCGGGCGAAGCCAAGACCCGAAGGGCCGGCGCGCGGCGATGGCGGGGAGGTCGACACGTGTTGCCTGGTGTGTCGAGGCCAAGCAATGAGGCCGACGCATGAGCCGCGCGGGCGAAGCCAAGACCCGAAGGGCCGGCGCGCGGCGATGGCGGGGAGGTCGACACGTGTTGCCTGGTGTGTCGAGGCCAAGCAATGAGGCCGACGCATGAGCCGCGCGGGCGA
>JBKPOL010000294.1:0-19000 GCA_046733075.1 Pseudomonadota bacterium
TAACACAGTCTCGTGGGCTCGGAGATGTGTATAAGAGACAGCATTGACACTCGATTCGGCGAGCAATCATAATGCTACGTTATTCTTTTTCCACCTCCCACGCCCGGAGAAACTCATATGCATGCTCACAGGATCGGCCCGTCCCGCGCGATCGGCCTGACACTCGTCGCCGCCGCCATTTTCGGCGTCTACGGCTGTAGCAAGGAAGAACCCAAGAAGGCGGCGGCCCCCGCCGCGACGCCCGCGGCACCGGCAGCGCCCGCTGCGGTCGCGGAAGAAACGGTCACCGTCACGATCGGCCACGCGGGTCCGCTGACCGGTGGCATCGCCCACCTCGGCAAGGACGACGAAAACGGCGTGCACCTTGCCGTCGACGAAGCGACCGGCAAGAAGATCAAGATCGGCGGCAAGACCATCAAGTTCGTGATGATGAGCGAGGACGACCAGGCCGATCCGAAGCTCGGACCGACGATCGCCCAGAAGTTCGTCGATGCCAAGGTTGCCGGCGTCGTGGGTCACTTGAATTCGGGCGTTTCGATTCCCGCGTCCGCGGTGTACAACCAGGCTGGTTTGCCGATGATTTCCGGTTCCGCCACGAATCCGAAGCTGACCGAGCAGGGCTTCAAGACGATCTTCCGTACGGTCGGACGCGACGACCAGCAAGGTCCGGCGGTCGCCGCGTACATCGCAAACGAGCTCAAGCTCAAGAAGGTCGCAATCGCCGACGATGCCACCGCCTACGGCGAAGGCCTCGCGAACGAAGTGGAGAAGACGCTGAAGGCCGCGGGCGTGCAGATCGTCGCCCGCGAAAAGACCAACGACAAGGCGACCGACTTCAAGGCGATCCTGACCAAGATGAAGGGACGCAGTCCCGATGGCATCTTCTACGGCGGCATGGACGCAACGGGTGGTCCGATGCTGAAGCAGGCCCGCGAGCTCGGCATCAAGGCGGCGTTCGCGTTCGGCGACGGCGCTTGCACGGCCGAGATGAACAAGCTCGCGGGCCCCGCATCCGAGGGCATGATCTGCTCGCAGGCGGGCATCCCGACGCAGATGGCGTCGAAGGCCTTCACCGATGCGTTCACCGCGAAGTACGGCGAGGTCAAGCAATACGCGCCCTTCTTCTACGACGGCGCCAATCTGCTGATCGCCGCTATGCAGAAGGCGGACTCGAGCGATCCGGCGAAGTACCTGCCTGAGCTGCAGAAGATCAGCTACGACGGCGCGACCGGCCACATCGAGTTCGACGAAAAGGGCGATCGCAAGGACGCCGAAATGACGATCTTCCAGATGAAGGGCGGCAAGGTCGAACCGATCGCGATCATCAAGGCCGGCAAGACGACGAAGATCGGCGGAGACGCGCAGGCATCGGCGTCGGCAGCACCGGCCGCCGCGCCCGCGATGGCCCCGGCCATGGCACCGGCTCCGAAGAAGTAAGAGTCACGCTGCTGCATGAAAACGGCGCCTGCGGGCGCCGTTTTCGTTTCGGGCTCCGGCGGGGCCACGCGGGCGATGCAAAGCTGGCGTGCTTGCCCGCGCATCGATCAATGCCCATTGCCCGGCCCGGCCATTCACCGCACAATCCGACACCGCTTCGGGAACCTACTCCGGGAACGCTTGGACATCTTCCTCCAGCAGCTCGTGAACGGGCTGACGCTCGGCAGCGTTTATGCCATCGTCGCGCTTGGCTACACGATGGTGTACGGCATCATCCAGCTCATCAACTTCGCGCACGGCGAAGTGGTGATGATTGGCGCGATGGTTGCGCTGACGGTGATCAACGCACTGGTAGGCGCGAACCTCGGCTGGCCGCCGCTCGCGATCGTCGTCGCCGGCGTGCTGGTTGCCGTGCCGGTCTGCATGGCCATCGGTTATGCGCTCGAGCGCGTGGCCTATCGCCCGCTTCGCCGCGCACCCCGGCTTGCACCGCTGATCACCGCCATCGGCCTGTCGATCATTCTGCAGCACGTTGCACTGATCATCTTCAGCCGCAATCCGTTGTCGTTTCCGCAGATCATCCCGATCGTCTCGTATCACGTGACCGACAACGTGGAGGGAGCGCGAATCACCAACGTGCAGATCGCGATCATCGGGACCTCCATCGCGATGATGGCCGGGCTCGTCGCATTGATCTACCGGACGAAGCTCGGCATCGCGATGCGAGCAACGTCGCAGAGCGCGCAGGTCGCCGGGCTGATGGGCATCGACATCAACCGGGTTATCGCGTTGACGTTCGTGATCGGCGCCGCGCTGGCCGCAGTCGCGGGCGTTATGGTGGGTACGTATTACGGCATCGCGCAGTACCAGATGGGCTTCCTGCTCGGCCTGAAGGCGTTCTCAGCCGCCGTCCTCGGCGGTATCGGCAACATCGCGGGCGCGATGCTCGGGGGACTGCTGCTGGGCATCATCGAAGCGCTCGGCGCAGGCTATGTCGGGGATCTGACCAACCTGTGCCAGATCGCGCACTGGTCGACGGCGATCGCCGAACGCTGCGTGAGCGATCCGAACCTCACGCTCTTCGGCAGCAATTACCAGGATGTCTTCGCATTCTTCGTGCTGATCGCCGTGCTCGTCTTCCGTCCGTCCGGCCTGCTCGGCGAGCGGGTGTCGGATCGAGCGTGACGTGATCGACCACTGACAACCGCGAGCATCATGCATCCACTCGTCAACGTTCGACATCCGGCGGTCGCGGGGATCGGCGTCCTGTTGATTGCCATCGTCCTCGTGCTGCTTCCCTTCGAGCTCACGAGGATCGGCACCGCCTGGGTCCGCATCACGAACCTCGCGATGCTCTACGTCCTCCTGTCGCTCGGCCTCAACATCGTCGTCGGCTTTGCAGGTCTCCTGGACCTGGGCTACATAGCGTTCTACGCGGTCGGCGCGTACGTCTACGCGTTGCTTGCGAGCCCGCACTTCAACGTGCATCTGCCGTTCTGGGCGATCCTGCCGGTGGGCGCGCTCGTCGCCTGCATGTTCGGTGTCCTCCTCGGGGCGCCGACGCTCAAACTGCGCGGCGACTATCTCGCGATCGTCACGCTCGGGTTCGGGGAAATCATCCGCATCTTCCTGAACAATCTTTCGCAGCCCGTGAATATCACGAACGGTGCCCAGGGAGTCGCGCTGATCGATCCCTTCCGCTTCGGCACGTTCAGCTTTGCGCGGACCGACTCGGTGGCTGGCGTGACGTTCACCGGACCGATGAAGTACTACTACCTGCTCGTCATCGTGCTGCTCGTCGTGATCGTCATCAATCTGCGCCTGCAGAACTCGCGCGTGGGGCGCGCCTGGGAGGCGATCCGCGAGGACGAGATCGCCGCCCGCTCGATGGGGATCAACACGCGCAACATGAAGTTGCTCGCGTTCGCGATGGGCGCATCGTTCGGCGGCGTCGCAGGCGGCATGTTCTCGGCGATCCAGGGATTCATCAGTCCGGAGAGCTTCGTCCTCGTCGAATCGGTCAACATCCTCGCGATGGTCGTGCTCGGCGGCATGGGCAATATCTGGGGCGTGATCCTCGGCGCCCTGCTGCTGTCGTTCGTTCCGGAAGTGCTGCGGTACAACGTCGGACCTGCGCAGCAGGCGATCTTCGGGCGGACGCTGCTCGATCCCGAGGTGATCAGGATGCTGCTCTTCGGCATCACGCTGGTTGCGATGATGCTGTTCCGCCCGGCCGGCATACTCCCGTCCGCGCTGCGCAAGCGCGAGCTGGAAACGGCAAGGGCACCCGCGTGACGCAACCGGCGCTCCTCGTCGCAACCGAGATCAGCAAACGCTTCGGCGGCGTTCGGGCACTGTCGGATGTCAGCTTCACGATCCGCGAAGGCGAAATCTACGGCCTCATCGGACCGAACGGCGCGGGCAAGACGTCCCTCTTCAATGTGCTCACCGGCATTTACGAGGCGGACGGCGGCCGGTTCGTGTTCAAGGGCCAGCCGCTGTCACGGCTGAAGCCGCACGAAGTCGCCGCCCGAGGGATTGCCCGGACGTTCCAGAACATCCGGCTGTTCGCCAACCTGTCCGCGCTCGAGAACGTGATGGTCGGCCGGCACGTGCGAACGCGCGCCACGGTCTTCGGCGCCATTTTTCGCAACGCGCGCACCCGCGACGAGGAACGCGCGATCGAGCAGCGCGCGTACGCGCTTCTCGAATACGTCGGCGTGCACCGGCGCGCGAACGATCTCGCGAAGCACCTGGCCTATGGCGACCAGCGCAAGCTCGAGATTGCCCGTGCGCTCGCGACCGACCCCGCGCTCCTCGCGCTCGACGAGCCGGCTGCCGGCATGAACGCGACGGAGACTTCCGCGCTTCGCGCGCTGCTCGAGAACATCCGTCGGGATGGAACGACGATCCTGCTGATCGAGCACGACATGAAGCTCGTGATGAGCGTGTGCGATCGCGTGCTCGTGCTGGACTACGGAAAGAAGATCGCCGAAGGCGTTGCGTCCGCCGTCCAGAAGGACGATAAGGTCATCGCCGCCTATCTCGGCGGCGACATCACCCTCGACGTAAAGCGGGCGTGACGCCTTGACTGCATCCGTAAGCCCGGCCTCCGCAAGGGAACACGCTCGGCCGCTCCTCGCGCTCACGAAGCTCGCCGTTGCCTACGGAGGCATCCAGGCAGTGAAGGGCATCGATCTGTACGTGGCCGATGGCGAGCTCGTATGCCTGATCGGCGCAAACGGCGCAGGCAAGACGACCACGCTGAAGGGCATTTGCGGACTGCTGCCGATCAAGGGCGGAAGGATTCACTACGCCGGCGAAGACATCACGGGCGAAGCTTCGTACAAGCTCGTGCGCCGGGGGCTCGCGATGGTTCCCGAAGGACGGGGCATGTTCGGCGCATTGACGATCGAGGAGAACCTTGCGATGGGCGCCTATGCAAGAACCGATCGGGCGGCGATCAAATTGGACATCGAGCGCGTATTCGGATTGTTCCCGCGTCTCAAGGAGCGCCGCCGGCAGACCGCGGGAACGCTCTCCGGCGGCGAGCAGCAGATGCTCGCGATGGGACGCGCGCTGATGTCGCGGCCGCGCCTGCTGCTGCTGGACGAGCCATCGATGGGCCTTGCGCCGTTGATGGTGCAGAAGGTGTTCGAAACGATCGTTGCGGTTGCGAAGGAAGGCGTGACGATGCTGCTGATCGAGCAGAACGCGAAGCTCGCGCTCGAGGTGAGTGATCGCGGCTACGTCATGGAATCGGGGGAGATTACACTCCGCGGTGAAGCGTCGGCGCTGCTGCACGATCCGAAGGTGCGCGCGGCGTACCTGGGTGAAGCCGCCTGACGCGCCGTCCCGTTTTCCCACGCAAGGTTTCGCATTACCGCCGACTCGAGGCCTCCTTCGGGATCTCCGGATCCGGATCCGCTGGGCACGCTGCCGTCCCGGACGATTCGCCGCGTGCCGGCCGCGCACGCGATGCACTGGTACGCCGAGGCGATGCGCCTGTGGAAGCGCGGGCCGGTCGTCTTCTCGCTGCTCGCGCTCGTCATCCTCGCAACCAATTTGATGTTGAGCGTGCTGCCGATAGCAGGAACGCTCGTTGCACAGCTCGTGCTGCCGCTCCTCGAATGCGCACTGCTCTATGCAAGTCTCGCCGCGGACCGCGGAGATCGGCCGAGAATGCGTCACCTCGTTGCAGTCATCGCCGCACCTCAAGCCGCCCAGGCCGCGGTCGTTGTCGCAGGTCTCTGCGTGTTTGCGGCCGAGGCAGTTGTTGCCCAGGCCGTCGGCGGGGTGAACCTCCTCGTGCCTGCTGACGCCGGTTCGATCTCGGGGCTTGCCCTCGTTTCCGCCTATACCGCGGGGATTGCCTTGTCGCTGCCGCTGATGTTCGTTCCCTTCGCCGCGCTGTTCGACGGCGTCGGCTTCCGGCAGTCGTTCGCGCAAAGCGTCGCGGCGTTCCGCAAGAACGCGCGAGCCCTCGTCACCTTTGGGGCGCTGACGCTCGCACTGCTGCTTTTCGGTCTCGCCACGAGCGGTGTCGGACTCCTGCTTGCACTTCCTTGGTCAGCGTGCGCTTCTTACGCGTGCTGGAAAGACATTTTCGATGTCGCGTGACGTTGCGGCCGCAATTCGCCGCAACGGCCATCGCTAGCAGGTCTCCGGCGCGTTGTCCGCGCCTGACCATCCCGAGGTGATGTCGGCGCCGTCCTACATAAATCTGGTCGTTCGTCCGCTAGGGTTTGCACGGGGGCAGTCGATACGATGATGCTGCCTACTCGGATGTACAACAAGGATTGCGGCCATGCCTCTCGATCACACCGTCGGAGCATTTCCTGCCGAACAGCCCGCACCCCGAGCGGAACGCCGGCGCGGGGACGATACCCGCGGCCGCTTGCTCGATGCCGTCGAAGCCTTGATCGCTGAACACGGGTTCAAGCCGCTCACGCATCGCACGATCGCATCACGCGCGGAAGCGCATGTCGCGCTGCTCAACTATCACTTCGGCAGCAAGGAACAATTGATCGAGGAGGCGCTCGCGCGTCGCGCGTCACAACTCCTCGCGTTGCAGCACGATGCCCTCGCGGCGTTGCGTGCCCGGGGCGAATGGAGCGTCGAGGACGTGCTGTGGGCCTACGGCCGCCCGTTTGTTACGCTCGACCAGGGCGGTCAATCGACATGGCGGAACTACCTGTGCCTCGTCGCCCGGCTCGCCGGACACGACCCGTCGGACACGATCATGATGCGGCACTTCGGCAGCGTGCAACGCGAATGTCTCGCGGCGCTGCGCGGCGCGTTGCCGAACGTGGACGATTCGGTGCTCACCGCCGGTTTTCGTTACTGCCGCCTGCTGCTCGAGCACGACGCGCTCGCGCGTTGCAAAGCGGGCGGCAATGCGCCGTCCGTCATTCCGAAATTCGAGCACCTGATCGCGTTCCTCGCCGGCGGTTTGCGCTCGCTCGCAAACGTGCCCGGCGAAACGGTTTCGCACTGACGCCTCGCCTGATCGCTGCGCGGTAACTGCGCACGTCATTTGTTGCATCAAATCGACGGTCGCTGCTCGAAGCGGCCGTCGATCGTTGCGTCGTAAGGCGCCCGGCTCACTTGCACGCGCGTGACGCGCGCTCCGCGCGGTCCATCGACGCACGCGTGCGTCAGGTGATCGCACGCGTCTCGCGGCCCCTGCAACACCGCCTCGACGAAATGCTCGCGGTTGCGTACCCAGCCCCACGCCCCGGCAGCGCCCGCGCGGCGTATCAGCCAGTCGCGGTATCCGACGCCCTGCACGACCCCGAATACGCGTACGCGCACCGATCGGCGGGCCGCCGCCATCCATCGCGCGTGCATCGCCGCGGCCGCGAGCGTCTTGGCGTCGGTCACGCGCTCGTCGTCGAGCGCACGCGCGAGTTCCTGTTGCGTCCAGCACAACACTTCCAGAAATTCACCGGGATCGAGCCTCGCACCGACCTCGACAAGCCGGTGTGCGAGGTAGATCTCGATCGCCTCCGTCGAGTACGAAATGACGGGATGCACGACGCCCAACCGGGTCCAGTGCTTCGCTTCGTAACCCACTTCCTCGACGAGTTCGCGCGCGCCCGTATCGAGCGCGGTTTCGCCCGGATCGAGCTTGCCTGCCGGAAACTCGATGAACGTGCGATTCTGCGGATACCGGAACTGGCGCTCGAGGATGAACCGCCCGTCGTCCAGCACGGGCACGACGAGCACCGCGCCCGGGTGCACGATGTATTCGCGAACTGCCTCGCCGCCGTCCGGCAACCGCGCCCGGACGCGCCGGACATCGAGGAGGGCCCCCCGGTAGACGCATTCGCCTGCGATCCGGCGCTCGAGCAGCGAGGCACGCGACGAATCCGCGACGAGTCGCGGGCGCGGGTCGTCGTCGGGCTCGGGGTTCGTTGCCTCCGGCTGATTCATCCGTCGTCCTACCCAAGCCAGTCGCGCACCGGCAGGAAGTCGGTGTAGAGCTGCGCCTCGGGCGTCCCGGGCTGCGGCGTCCACTCGTAGCGCCACTTCGCGAGCGGCGGCATCGACAGCAGGATCGCCTCCGTGCGACCGTTCGATTGCAAGCCGAACAACGTTCCGCGGTCCCAGACCAGGTTGAACTCGACGTACCGGCCGCGCCGGTACGCCTGGAAGTCGCGCTCGCGTTCGCCGAACGACGCATCACGACGACGTTCGAGTATCGGCACGTATGCAGGCAGGAAATGCAGGCCGACGCTGCGCGTCATCGCGAACGCTTGCTCGAACCCGCCCTCGTCGAAATCGTCGTAGAAGATACCGCCGATCCCGCGCGCTTCCTGCCGGTGTTTGAGATAGAAATAGGTGTCGCAGTTTCGCTTGAAGCGCGGATAGAGATCGGCGCCGAACGGCACGAGCGCGTCGCGGCACGTCGTATGGAAATGCCGCGCGTCCTCGCTGAATCCGTACATCGGCGTCAGGTCCATGCCGCCGCCGAACCACCACGCGGACGCGGCCTCCCCCGCCTCGGGTGCCCTTTGCAACTTGGCGACGAAATGCCGCACGTTGAGATGTACGGTCGGTGCATATGGATTGCGCGGATGCAGCACGAGCGACACGCCGAGCGCTTCCCATGCGCGACCGGCAAGATGCGGCCGGTGACCCGTCGCGGAGGCGGGAAGCGCGTTCCCGCTCACGTGCGAGAACAGGACGCCCGCGCGTTCCAGCACGTCGCCGTCCTCGAGCGACATCGACATGCCGCCTCCGCCCTCTGGCCGCTGCCACTCGTCGCGGCGGAATTGTCCCCCGTCGATCGCTTCAAGCGACGCGACGATCGTCGATTGCAATTCGACGAGGAAGTCGCGAACCGCGGCGACGTCTTGATGCGGCATCGCAGTGGACGTCACGAGCGACGATCGAGCGCGCGGTAACCGATGTCCGATCGGTACTGCATGCCGTCGAAATGAATGACGGCTGCCGCCGAGTACGCGGCGCGAAACGCCTGGCGCAGCGAATCGCCGAGCGCCGTCACGCCGAGAACGCGCCCGCCGTTCACGCGCACGGCTCCATCATCGACGATCGTGCCCGCATGAAAGACGGTGACACCGGCGTGGGTCTCCCGGGTTATGTGGTCGAGGCCATCGATGGCGTCACCCCGGCGCGGCGCATCAGGATAGCCCGCGGAGGCGAGCACGACCGTCATTGCGGCCCGCCGATCCCATTCGGCTTCGACGCGGTCGAGCGTGCCGTCCAGTGCATGCTCCACGAGCACGATCAGGTCGGAGCGCATTCGCGCCATGATCGGCTGCGCCTCGGG
The DNA here is from genome assembly GCA_046733075.1 of Pseudomonadota bacterium. Lineage (GTDB taxonomy): Bacteria > Pseudomonadota > Gammaproteobacteria > Burkholderiales > Casimicrobiaceae > VBCG01. Next base: position 9,233 of record JBKPOL010000294.1, read on the forward strand.
GTCGCCCAGGCGGCAATTGAATTCGAGCACCCGCGGCGTGCCGGTGCCGTCGATCATCACCCCTGCGTAGAGGAAGCCTTGATAGGGCGTGCCCTCGGCAGCCATACCGGCGATCGCCGGCGTTATCACTTCGCGCATGATTCGCGCGTGGACGGTGGGCGTGACGACGGGGGCCGGCGAGTACGCGCCCATGCCGCCGGTGTTCGGCCCCTGGTCGCCATCGCCGAGACGCTTGTGATCCTGAGTCGAGGCGAGCGCGAGCGCGTGCGTGCCGTCCGCCATCACGATGAAGCTTGCTTCCTCGCCCTCGAGAAAGTCCTCGATGACCACGCGTGCGCCTGCACCTGGGATGGCGTCGCCGCTCAGCATCTGATCGATCGCCGCGTGCGCTTCGGCGCCCTGCGTCGCGACGACGACGCCCTTGCCTGCGGCGAGACCGTCGGCCTTGACGACGATCGGCGCGCCATGCGCGTTGACATACGCGTGCGCGGGGGCCGGATCGTCGAAGGTCTGGTGATGCGCAGTCGGTATGCCGTGCCGCGCCATGAACGCCTTCGCGAAATCCTTCGAGCTTTCGAGACGCGCGGCCGCCCGCGTCGGTCCGAAGATGCGGAGGCCGGCTTCGCGAAATGCATCGACGATGCCGGCGGCGAGCGGGGCCTCGGGGCCAACGATCGTCAAACCCACCGCCTCCCGCTGCGCGAACGCGACGAGCGTCGGAATGTCATCGATCGGCACGTTCGTGAGATCGGGGTCGAGCGCCGTCCCCGCATTGCCCGGCGCGACGAAGACCTTCGCGACGCGGGGCGACTGGGCCGCTTTCCATGCAAGGGCGTGCTCACGCCCGCCGCCACCCACGATCAGGACGTTCATCGCTCGTTCCGCGCGTTTGGCCGCGCCACTTCGGATGTCAAAGGAAGTCCCGCATTCGCAGCCTGATGCCCGCTAATGCCTGAAATGACGAACGCCGGTGAATACCATGGCGATTCCTCGCTCGTCGGCAGCGGCGATCACTTCGGCGTCGCGCACGCTGCCGCCCGGTTGGATCACCGCGACCGCACCCTGGTCTGCGACGACATCAAGACCGTCGCGGAACGGAAAGAACGCGTCCGACGCGACGACGGAGCCGGCCAAAGAAAGCCCGGCGGCCTGCGCCTTCATCGCTGCGATCCGCGTGGAATCGACGCGGCTCATCTGGCCGGCGCCGATGCCGAGCGTGCGATGACCGGCGCAATAAACGATCGCGTTGGATTTCACGAACCATGCGACCCGCCAGGCGAAGAGCAGATCGGCGATCTGCGCGGCTGTGGGCGTGACGCGCGTGACGACCTTGAGCTCGCTCCGGTCGATGTTGCGCGTGTCTTCGGTCTGCACAAGAAAGCCGCCGCCGACGCGTTTGAAGTCGAGTTCCACGCGCCCGCTCGCTGGCAGCGGCACTTCGAGGACGCGCACGTTCTTCCTGCTCGCGATCACCGGCAGTGCGTCCGCCTCGTAGGCGGGGGCCACCACCACCTCGACGAATTGCGCGGCAACCGCTTCGAGCGCGGCCGCATCGACCGGCCGGTTGAACGCGATGATGCCGCCGAACGCCGATACCGGATCGGTGGCGAACGCTGCCCGGTACGCGTCGAGGCCGAGCGGCGCGCTCGCGACGCCGCACGGGTTCGCGTGTTTGACGATGACGCATGTCGGCTCATCGAACGCGGTCACGCAGCGCCATGCAGCGTCGGCGTCTGCAACGTTGTTGAACGACAGCTCCTTGCCCTGCAACTGACGATAAGCAGCGATCGAACCGCGAGGAGGATCGACGTCGCGATACAACGCGGCCCGCTGATGCGGGTTTTCACCGTAGCGCATCTGCTGCACGATTTGGCCGGACATGAAGAGCGCGTGGGGAAAGCCGTGCACCGAGCCATCCTGTGCCCGGGCGGTGAGCCATGTGGCGATCGCTCCGTCGTACGCCGCGGTATGCGCAAACGCCTGCTGCATCAACCGGAACCGCAGCGCGCCGGACATCCGCTTGCCGTTCGATCGCAGCTCTTCGATGACCGCCCCGTAATCCTGGGGACGGACGACGACCCCCACGTCCTGCCAGTTCTTCGCGGCGCTCCGCACCATCGCCGGTCCGCCGATGTCGATGTTCTCGATCGCCTCTTCCAGCCCGCACGCAGGATTCGCGACAGTCTCGCGAAACGGATAGAGGTTGACGACCACGAGGTCGATCGTCGCGAAGTCATGTCGCTCGAGCGCTTCGCGATGCTCGGCAAGGCCGCGCCGCGCCAGTATGCCCGCGTGCACCTTGGGATGCAGCGTCTTCACGCGGCCGTCGAGCATCTCCGGAAAGCCGGTGTAGCTGCCGACGTCGGTGACCGCAAGTCCGGCCTTCGCGATGATCTGCGCCGTGCCTCCCGTCGACAGCAGGCGGATATCGAGCTCGACGAGGTTGCGCGCGAAATCGACAATGCCCGTCTTGTCCGAGACGGACAGCAGCGCCTGCGCGACAGGGGCCATCACTTTGCTGTTCCCGTCGTCGGTGACGCTCGGTCGGTTCCCGAAGCCTGCCAGCCTGCTAGATCAGCTTGTGCTTGGCGAGCTTGGCGCGAAGCGTGTTGCGGTTCAACCCGAGCATCTCCGCGGCATGGGTCTGGTTGCCGTTGGAGCGATCGAGAATCGACGTGAGCAGCGCACGCTCGACGTGCGCGATCACCATGTCGTAGATGCCGTGCGGCGGTTCTCCATCGAGCCTGCGGAAATATTCGTCCAGCGACTTTTGCACGCTGGCGCCGATTTCGTTGCCGCTGTTGAGCCGGAGCCCTCGTTTCATGCTGCGAGCGCCTCCTCGCATCGCACGTCCCGGGCGCGTGGGCGCGAGTTTCCGCCCCGCTGCGGGAGTGCCTCGACACAGCTTACCGGCGACTCGTAGCGCAGTCGGTCGCCGAGCGTCGCGAGCCGGAAAAAAAATGCGTCGACGACGGCCCGCTGCGCGGAGGTCGATTCGGCCCGGTTGATCTGTTCCCGGAAGTGCGCTCCGCCGGCGAGGCGCGCCGTATACCAGTGCAGGTGCTTTCGTGCGGTCCGCACGCCGAGTTCCTCGCCATGAAATGCGTAGTGATCGTCGAGATGCGCAGCGATCGCGTCGTGAGCTTCGCGCACGGTGGGCGGCGGCAGCACTTCGCCCATGGCGAGGTAATGGCCTATCTCGCGGAAGATCCACGGATTTCCCTGCGCGGGACGGCCGATCATCAGGCCGTCGACCCCCGTGATGCCGAGGACGTGACGCGCACGTTGCGGCGTATCGATGTCGCCGTTCGCGAACACGGGTATGCCGACGGCGCGCTTCACGGCGCGTACCGTGTCGTACTCGACCTCGCCCACGAACAAGCAAGCGCGCGTGCGTCCGTGCACGGCGAGCGCCGCGATGCCCGCCGCTTCGGCCTGGCGAGCGATCGTCACCGCATTGCGCGTTTCGGGCGTCGGGCCCGTGCGGATCTTGAGCGTGACCGGAACGTTTACTGCCCGCACGACGGCATCGATGATCCTGCGTGCAAGCGGCTCGTTCGCGAGCAGCGCCGATCCCGCCGCCGTGTTGCAGACCTTCTTCGCAGGACAACCCATGTTGATGTCGATGATCTGCGCGCCGCGGTCGACGTTATGACGCGCAGCATCCGCCATCAAAACGGGATCGGCCCCGGCGATCTGCACGGCGATCGGCGCCGGTTCCCGGGCGTGATGCGTGCGTTGCCGCGACTTTGCGGTGTCGCGAAGGCGCGGATTCGATGCGACCATTTCCGAAACCGCGTAGCCGGCGCCCATCCGCTTGCACAGCATGCGAAACGGACGATCGGTGACGCCCGCCATCGGTGCGACCGCTAGATTATTCGGCAGTAAATGGCCACCGATGCGCACGTATCGGAATCAAATGTTTGTTCGGAGGGGGTCGGATTATACCCGGTTGAATGCGCGCGTCGAGCGCGAGGCGACGGACGAGCGCACGTCGCGCGACGCACAAACAAAGCGGCGGAGTTGAAGCGATCCGCCGCCATGGGCGCACCCACTCGCGCGGCTTTGATGTTGCTCGCAATTAGCGCTGCGTCGTGGAGCGCTGCGTCGACATCCTTGTACCGCTGGACGAGTCGTTACTGGCGCCGTTCTTATCGGCATCGTCGTTGGACATCTTGCGACCGATGCCGTCCCGTCGTTTACGATCGAGGGCGAGCTTCCGTTATCGTTTCCGGGCTTGCTGCTCTCGCCGACGTTGTCGTCTCGCGGCTGAGCGCACTGTGACCCGTATTGTCCTGGCTGGCGCGCACGCCCTCGCTGTTTCGCGTGCTCCGCGGCGAGACCGAATCGCCATTCACGCTGCCGCTGTTCGCGTCATTGGAAAGGTTCGCGTCGGACGATACTGAACTTCCGTTCAACGAACGAGGAGAATGGGTGTCATTGGCACCCGCGGACCCGACGACGCCCAAAATGCGATCACGGCCGTAACCTGCATCCATTGTTTTGCGTTCATACGATTGCTCCGGCGCGATGCCGGTGGTCAGCGCATGCCGAAGAGCATCGTGCGGGTGAACATCCGCTTAGCGAGCGGCATGCTGTCGAGGAGCATCATCGCCACGCCGCGGGGAACGCTGACAAGCGGGCGATCGGTGTCGAACAGGCGCACGAGACCGTGGGTAAGTGCAATGCCGGCGCGCCGATCCCACGAACGCGAGGCGGCGTACCGGGCGAGCATCGCAGAATCGCCAATTTGAGGGACCGGCGTGTCGACGATCGTGCGCGCGAGTTCGAACGCATCGCGAAGCCCGAGGTTGAAACCCTGGCCGGCGATTGGATGCAGCGCCTGCGCCGCATTGCCGATGATCGCAACGCGTGTCGTCGTCGTATTACGCGCTACTTCCAGCGCGAGCGGAAATGAGCGCTGCCCGCTTGCGTGGGTGAATTCGCGTACGCGGTTGCCGAAGTGTGCGCGCAGTGCTGCGACGAAGTCCGCTTCGTTGAGGGCGAGCGTGCGCGCCGCCTGCTCGGGTTTCAGAGTCCATACGAGGCCGTAATGGTCGCCTTCCGGAAGGAGCGCGACCGGACCGTCGCGCGTGAACCGCTCATAGGCGACGCCCCCGTGCGGATGATCGAGGGTGACATTGGCCACGATTGCGACCTGGCCGTATTCATGGCGCCGCCGCTCGATGCCCCGCACCGGCGTCGCTGCACCGTCTGCGATCACGGCGAGTCGCGCTTCGAGCGCACCGTTGCGCTGCCCATCGATCTCTACGATCGCGCTATCCGGCGAGCCCTCGACGCCGCGCGCGGCGGCGCCGAATTGCACCTCGACACCATGTTGAAGAAGCGCGTGGTCGAGCACCTGCTGCAGCGCACGATAGGAGACGACATAACCGAGTGCCGGCACGTGATGCTCGGCCGCTTCGAGTCGCACCCCGCCGAATCCCCCCGCCTGCGACACGTCGATCGCGATAATCGGGGTGATCGCACCACGCGTTGCGGAAAGCGGCGTCCATACGCCAAGCCGCTCGAGGATCAGACGCGCGCCGTGCGACAGCGCGAGCGAGCGGTCCGCGCGCGTCGTCTCGCCCGGTGGTCGAGCGTCAACGACGACGAGATCGAGATCGGCGTCACGCAGCGTCAATGCAAGCGTTGCGCCGACCGGCCCTGCCCCGACGATGACGACGTCGCGCACGTGGTATGCCGTAGCGTGCGCGAGCGGCGCGCCTCAGACGCCCGCTACCCGCACGCCGCCTCGACGTCCGGGACCCGCTTCGGCGCCGCAGCCGTCAGGTTGTCGATTCCATCCGCCGTCACCAGGACGTCGTCCTCGATCCGCACGCCGATGTTCCAGAAATCCTCGGGGACGTTGTCCGCCGGCCGAATGTAGAGACCCGGCTCGACCGTCAGCACCATGCCCGGCGCGAGCCGCACCGATTCGCCGTGTTGCTGGTACAGCCCCGCGTCATGGACATCCATGCCGAGCCAGTGGCCCGCCCGGTGCATGTAGAACTGCCGATAACTCCCGCTTTCGAGAACGCTTTCGAGCGTGCCGGTGCAAAGACCAAGGTCGATCAGGCCTTGCGCCAGAACGCGTTCGGCGACATGGTGGTAATCGTGGAACGCCGCACCGGGGCGAACCGCTTCGATGCAGGCCAGCTGCGCAGCGAGTACGAGTTCGTACACCGCCTTCTGCGGCCCCGTGAAGCGACCATTGACGGGGAATGTTCGAGTGATGTCCGACGCATATCCCTGGAATTCGCAGCCCGCGTCGATCAGCAGCAGATCGCCATCGAGCATGTGCCGATTGTTGTCGCGATAATGCAATACGCACGCGTTCGGGCCGGACGCAACGATCGAGCTGTAGGCGACCGATTGCGCGCCTTCGCGAAGAAATTCGTGCATCAACTCCGCTTCCACCTGGAATTCATAGTCGCCCGGCTGCGCCGCGTGCATCGCACGGCGATGCGCGCCGGCGGAAATCGCGCAGGCACGGCGCATCAGCGCGATTTCGTGCGGATCCTTGACGAGGCGCATGGTGTCGACGGCGGCGCGAACGTCGACGACCTCTTCCGGTGCAACGACGCCGGTGCGCACGCGGTTGCGAACGACGTTGAGCAGATCGGTGACCTCGCGGTCCCAATCCCGGAATAGACCAAGCGGCGTGAACAGCGCGGGGCGATCGGCGGCGAGGTCCGGCAGCCTCTCGCGCATCGCTGAAATCGGATGCGCTTCGTCGAACCCGAAAATCTCGCGCGCGGCCTCCGGACCGTAGCGAAAGCCATCCCAGATCTCGCGTTCCTCGTTCCGCTCGCGGCAGAACAGCAGGTGCCGGTCGCCGTCGGGCGCCGCGACAAGCGCAATCACCGCCTCGGGCTCGGGAAATCCCGACAGGTAGTAGAAATAGCTGTCGTGCCGATATGCGTAAAGCGAATCGCGGTTGCGCGGCACTTCCGGTGCCGTCGGCACGAGCGCCAGGCCGCCGCCGCTGCGATCGCGCATCGTCTGCAATACCGCATCGCGCCGGGCGCGGTAGATTTGGTGGGCGTGGTTCATCGTGTCATCCTGCGGGAGGACGCATCATTATAGGGAAGCTCGAAACCGGGGCCTGTCAACGCCATGGGCGCAAACGCGAACGAGCGGCATGAGCGGCAATCAATGCGGACGACGAAGCGAAGATCGGGCGTCTTCGCGAGGATGCAACCCGCATGTGGAAAGGAGCGACATGAACGATCGCAATGAGCATGGACATGGGTTGGCCGCTCCGTTGCCGGCCGTCGGCATTGCTGAGTTCGCCGAGGGAGTCCGCAGCGGACGTTTCACGGCGGAGGCGACGACGCGGGCGCTGCTCGACCGAATCGTGGAGGAGAATGCGCAACTCGACGCCTTCACCGCCGTCGATGAGGGCGCGGCGCTCGCCGCGGCACGTGCAGCCGACCAGTACGTGAAGGCGCGCACGGACCTCGGGCCGCTGATGGGGGTTCCCGTCGCCCTCAAGGATTTGTACGCAGCCGAAACGCTGCCGATGACTGCCGGGTCGCGCGTCGACGTCCGCGATCGCATTCCGACGGAGGGCAGCATCGTGCGCGCACTGAAACGCGCCGGTGTGGTAATCCTCGGCAAGACGCGAACGACGGAGTTCGCATTCGGAACGTACAACCCGACGCACCCGACGCCGCGCAATCCGGCGGATCGCGCAACCCATCGAATGCCGGGCGGATCCTCTTCCGGATCGGCTGTGGCCCTCGCCGCAAATCTTTGCGCCGTGAGCTTCGGGACGGACACGGGCGGATCGGTGCGGCAACCCGCCGCGCTTTGCGGCGTCGCCGGCTTCAAGGTGTCGGTCGGCCGGTTCCCGATGGATGGCGTGTTTCCGCTGTCGCCGACGTTCGACAGTCCAGGCTGGTTCGGGCGCCGCGTCGATGATCTGGCCTTGGTTTATCAAGCGTTGTCGGGTGAAGCGCCGGGTCGCACGCGACCGATCGGCACAATGACCTTCGGCCGACCCGACACGCACTTCTTCGAAGGACTGGACGGCGATGTTGCACGCGCCGTCGAGATTGCCGAGCGACGGCTCGCAGCAGCGGGCGCTCGCATCGTGCCCGTTACGATGCCGCCGCTTGCCGATCTCGATGCGGCATTCGGCGCGTTCCTTTCCGCCGAGCTTGTCGCCCACCTCGGCCGCGAGCGCGTACTCGGCTCGCTCTCCCGCATGGACCCCGTCGTCGCAGCACGCATTGAACCGGGGCTTATGCTAACCGCCGATCAATTCATCGCGATGCGCGCGCGCTTCAGCGCACTCGCGCGTGCCGCGCAGGCTGCAATGGCGGGTGTCGATGCGCTCATCACCCCCACGTCGCCGCGCGTTGCAGCACCGGTCGCGGGCCATGAAGATGCCGCGACCGCAGCCGCGTGGAGTAAAGAAACGCTGCGCTTCACGCGTCCGGGAAACCTGTTCGGGCTCTGCGGCATTTCCTTGCCGATCGAGCACCTCACCGGATCTCTGCCCGTGGGATTGCAGCTGCTCGCGCGCGGGGGAGCCGATGCCGAACTGCTCGCCCTCGCGCGTACGGTCGAAGACATCCTCGGACGGCGTGCGTGACCGCGTCGCCCGCCCCCGCCGCTTCCGCTCGGCAGATCCGACGGTGAGCATCGCCCACGACAAGAGGACGCTGCGCGAGACGGTGAGCATGGCGCGCGATGCGCTCGACGCCGGCGCGCGCGACCAAGGTTCCGAAGCGATTGCGGCACGCATCTTGGCGCTGCCCGGTTATCGTGCTGCGCAAGTCGTTCTGCTCACGCTGCCTTTCAGGAGCGAGTGGAACACGGCTCTGCTCGCGCAGCCTGCGCTGTCGGCGGGAAAGATCGTTGCCGCGCCCCGCGTCGAGCCGGCGGCGCGAATGTTGCGCCCGCTGAGAATCCGCGATCTCGCGGGTGATGTCGAAGCAGGCTACCGCGGCATTCCCGAACCGCGCGCCGATTGTCCTCCCGTGACGCTCGAGTCGATCGAGTTCGTCCTCACGCCGGGCATCGCGTTCGACCCGGAGGGCCGGCGTCTCGGATACGGCGGCGGCTATTACGATCGCCTGCTGCCGCTGTTGCCGGCCGCCGCCTGTCGCGTGGGCGGTGCCTTCGAAGTGCAGATCGTCGCACGCGTGCCGGCCGCGCCTCACGACGTCCGCGTCCATTTCGTCGTCACGGAGCAGCGGACGATCGAATGCGCGCGACCGTCCGCATGACGCCGGGACGCACGGCATTCGTCGCGCTGGCCGCGACGTTGACCATCCAGACCTACGTGTCGCTCACCGCGACCGCCACCGCCGTGCTCGCGCCGGAAATCGCCCGCGAGTTCCACGTCGACACACACTGGGTGGGCGTCTTCGTTGGGATCGTTTACGTGGGCGGAGCGTTCGCGAGCCTCGCGAGCGGTGCATTCGTGGAGCGACACGGCGCGATCCGCGTCTCGCAGATCTGCGTCGTGCTGTGCGCCGTCGGTACGGTCGCGATGGCGGCGACACCCGAGCGTGCGCCGTTCGTGCTCGCGGTCGCGGCGCTAGTCATCGGCATCGGCTACGGTCCGATCACGCCGGCGTCCTCGCATTTGCTGCAGCGGACCGCGCCACCGTCGCGCATGGCGCTGACGTTCTCGATCAAGCAAACAGGTGTCCCGGCCGGTGCCGCGCTGTGCGGCGCACTGTTGCCGGCATTGACAGTCGCGCTCGGCTGGCGCGTGGCATTCGCGATCGTCGCGGCGGTCGGCATCGTCGT
>JBKPOL010000295.1:0-13397 GCA_046733075.1 Pseudomonadota bacterium
GTACAAGGCGGCCCGCAGCGAGCCGCGAGACAGTACATGGACGTACAGCGAGCGGCGAGCGAGGAAACAACGAAGTAATCGGCCCGCGCAGCAGCTTTACGCTCGCCGATCAGGAGCGATAGTCGGCGTTGATGGAGACATAATCGTGCGACAGATCGCACGTCCAGACGGTCGCACGCGCAGTCCCGCGCCCGAGTTCGACGCGGATGCCGATGTCGCTCTGCTTCATCACGCGCTGGCCCTGCGCTTCCGTGTAGGTCGCAGCCCGCCCTCCGTGCTCGACGACTTGAACATCGTCGAGCCAGAACGAGACGCGCGCAGGATCGACATCGGATGACGCACCGTTGCCGATCGCGCACACGATGCGACCGAGGTTCGGGTCCGATGCGAAAAATGCGGTCTTCACCAGCGGCGAATGGGCGATGGCAAAGGCGATCTTGCGGCATTCGTCGACATCGCGGCCACCCTCTACGCGAATTGCGATGAATTTCGTCGCGCCTTCCCCGTCGCGTACGATCCCCTGCGCGAGATCGACAGCAACCGCCTCGAGCGCATCGCGCACGGCGCGGAAGCGGCGATCGGTGAGATCGCGTATCGGCGACATTCGGGCCTTGCCCGTCGCGGCAACGACGAAGCTGTCGTTGGTCGACGTATCGCCATCAATCGTCGCGCCATTGAACGACACATCGGCGACTTCACGTGCGAGCGTATCGAGCACGGCCCGATCAATCGGCGCATCGGTTGCCGCGAACGACAGCATCGTGGCCATGTTCGGATGAATCATGCCAGCCCCCTTGGCAATTCCGGTGACCGTCACGTGGACGCCGTCGATGACCACGCGCCGGGACGAGCCCTTCGGCACCGTATCGGTCGTCATGATCGCGCGCGCCGCGGCGAACCATCCGTCCGCGCGCGCAGACGTTCTCGCATCCGGCAGTGCCCCGACGATTCGCTCGAGCGGCAACGGTTCCATGATCACGCCGGTCGAGAAGGGAAGAATCTCCTCGGGGGCGCACTCGAGCATCTGCGCGGCTTTGACGCACGTCGCGCGCGAAGCAGCGAGACCCGCGTCACCGGTTCCGGCGTTCGCGTTACCTGCGTTGACCACGAGCCCGCGAAAGGCGATCGCCCGCTCGCGCTGCGCGGCAAGATGTTGGCGGCTGACGATCACCGGGGCCGCGCAAAAACGGTTCTGGGTGAAGACCCCACTTGCCACGGTGCCAGGTTCGGCAATGACGAGCACCAGGTCGTCGCGATCCCAGGTCTTGATCTTCGCGGCCGCCGCGCCAAGGGAAATTCCAGCGACTGGCAGCAACTGATCGGGCGTGGGCGGCGTGTAGTTGACCGGCATTGCGTGGATTGGAGTACGCCTGTGTGGCCGCTGTTGTAGCTGCGCTAGATGAAAACCGCTACTTCGTCTGCATGCAGGGAAACTGCAGCGGCGCCGTTCGCTGAGGGGAAAGCGTCGCGAGCGGGGTCGAGTACGAGGCGGCCTGGAGCGAGCCGCGAGGTACGAGAAGGTACAGCAAGCGGCGAGCGAGGACCGGGTTTCGTCACGGCGGACGCTAACCTGCGCGGAGCGAAGGTGAGCAAAGCGGCGTTCGCTCCAACGAAGTAATCGGCCCGCGGGGAAGCTCTACCCGAGCCGACCGTGGCAGTGCTTGTATTTCTTGCCGGATCCACAAGGACAAGGATCGTTCCGCCCCACCTTCTGTCCCGCCCGCACGAAAGGCGGAGCGACGGCCACCGCCGTGTCGCCACCGTCGCCGTTGTTGTTGTTCGCAAGCGCCTGCTCGTAGTCGGCGTGCTGGTATTGCACGTTGCTGACGGCCGGCTCGGGCTCGACGGCCTGAACGTCCTCCTGGCTTCGCACCTGCACCGTGAGCACGACGCGCACGACATCCTGCTTGATTCGATCGAGCATGTCTGAAAAGAGCTCGAAAGCTTCGCGCTTGTACTCCTGCTTCGGGTTCTTCTGCGCATAACCGCGCAGATGAATGCCCTGGCGCAGATGGTCGAGCGACGAAAGATGCTCTCGCCAGTGATGGTCGAGGGTCTGCAGCATCAAGCTGCGCTCGAACTGCCGCAGAAGCTCCGCGCCGACCTGTGTTTCCTTGTTCTTCCAGGCGTCGTGCGCAATCTTCTCGATCCGCTCGCGCAACGCGGCGTCGTCGAGCTCGGGCTCCGCCTTCAGCCACTCGGCCACCGGTGCCGTGAGCTGGTAATCGGCGGCGAGTGCCGCCTCGAGGGCGGGCACGTCCCACTGCTCCTCGACGGATTCCGGCGGAATGAAGCGCTTGAACGTTGAGTCGACCTCGCCGCGGATCATGTTGACGATTGTCTCCGCAACGTCGTCGCTTTCAAGCAACTCGTTGCGCTGCTGGTAGATGACGCGCCGCTGATCGTTTGCGACGTCGTCGTATTCGAGCAGCTGCTTGCGGATGTCGAAGTTGCGCGACTCGACGCGATTCTGCGCCTTGGCGATCGAGCGGTTGACGATCGTATGCTCGATCGGCTCTCCTTCCGGCATCTTGAGCCGCTGCATGATTCCCGACAGCCGCTCGCCGCCGAAGATGCGGAGCAGCGGATCCTCGAGCGACAGATAGAAGCGCGAGGAGCCCGGATCCCCCTGGCGCCCGGCACGTCCCCGGAGCTGATTGTCGATCCGCCGCGATTCGTGACGTTCCGTGCCGACGATGTGCAGCCCGCCTTGCTTGATGACCGCGTCGTGGCGCGCCTGCCACTCACTGCGCATCGTCTCGATCTGGCGATCCTTCTCGGCGGCATCGAGCGTTGGGTCCTCGCGCAGTAGCAATATCTGCGGCTCGATGCTACCGCCGAGCACGATATCCGTCCCGCGTCCCGCCATGTTCGTCGCGATCGTGATGACACCGGCCTTGCCCGCCTGCGCGACGATCTCCGCTTCGCGCGCATGCTGCTTCGCGTTTAGCACCTGATGAGGCAGTCGCTCCTTGTCGAGGTGCATCGAGAGCATCTCGGAGTTCTCGATCGACGTCGTCCCGACGAGCACGGGCTGGCCGCGCGCGTGGCAGTCCTTGATGTCGGCGACGATCGCGCTCACCTTTTCCGCCAGCGTGCGGAACACGAGGTCGTTCTCGTCCTTTCGGATCATCGGCTGGTGCGTCGGGATTACCATCGTTTCCAGGTGATAGATCTGCTGGAATTCGAAGGCTTCCGTGTCCGCCGTGCCCGTCATGCCCGCGAGCTTCGCGTACATCCGGAAGTAATTCTGAAACGTGATCGACGCGAGCGTCTGATTCTCGCGCTGGATGGGAACGCCTTCCTTTGCTTCAACCGCCTGATGCAGACCGTCGGACCATCGGCGCCCCGGCATGAGGCGCCCGGTGAACTCGTCGACGATGATCACTTCGCCGTTCTGCACGACGTAATGCTGATCGCGGTGGAAAAGCGCATGTGCGCGCAGGGCGGCGTAGAGGTGATGCACCAGGGAGATGTTGTGTGCATCGTAGAGGCTGGACCCGGGAGGCGTCAGCCCTGCTTCCGCCAGGAGCGTCTCCACCTTCTCATGCCCGGCCTCGGACAGCAGCACCTGGTGCGCCTTCTCGTCGACCCAGTAATCCCCGGCTGCCTTCTCGTCCTCTTGTCGCGTGAGCTTCGGCGGCAGCTCGTTCAGCCGGTAGTACGTGTCGACGTTGTCGTCCGACTGTCCCGAAATGATGAGCGGCGTCCGCGCTTCATCGATCAGGATCGAGTCGACCTCGTCGACGATCGCGTAATGCAACCCCCGCTGCACGCGCTCGCTCGTCGCGAACACCATGTTGTCGCGGAGGTAGTCGAAGCCGAACTCGTTGTTGGTGCCATACGTGATGTCGGCGGCATATGCGGCCTGCTTGTCCGCGTGCGGCATCTGCGACATGTTCACGCCGACGGTCAGGCCGAGGAAACGATAGATGCGGCCCATCCAGTCCGCGTCGCGCTGGGCCAGGTAATCGTTGACGGTGACGACATGCACCCCCTTGCCCGCCAGCGCGTTGAGGTAGGCAGGGAGGGTCGCGACGAGCGTCTTTCCCTCGCCGGTCCGCATCTCCGCGATCTTGCCGTTGTGCAGTGCAATGCCGCCGATCAGCTGGACGTCGAAATGGCGCATGCTGAGCGTTCGCTTGCCCGCTTCGCGAACAACGGCGAACGCTTCCGGAAGGACCTCGTCGAGCGTCGCGCCCTCGCCGACACGCTTGCGGAGCCCGACCGTCTTCTCGCGCAGGGCATCGTCGGAGAGCGTCGCGATGGTCGGCTCGAGTGCGTTGATCTCGCGCACCTGCTGCGCGTATTGCTTCAGAAGCCGCTCGTTGCGGCTGCCAAAAATGCGGGTGAGGATGTTGATCATCGCGAGAGGAGAGAAACTGCTACAAGCTTGGCGCCGGACGCGCAAAAAGCAAGGGGTGAGGACCGCCTCACCCCTCGTCATCGACTACCTACCGGCGGAACCGTGGTCCGCGTACGACCAGCTTGCGTGCCCGGACGTTCAACCGAATCCACGGTGTTGCGCGGACTCGGTATGTTGCGGCGGCCGGCCCGGCCATCTTACCATAGCGGAAACTTCAACTTGCGGTTCGGCTCCCCTCGTGCACAACGCCACGGCTGTTCCTGACGGAGCCGCTCAACCCTCCGCGGTGTTCGCAGATACGACCGGGCGACGTCCCATGGGCTGTGTGCCAGCGTGTGAGGATCCTTGACGGCCGCACCGAAGCAGCGGACGCTCGCGCGCGTTCTCGAAGCGGACGCGCAGTTCGCCGATTGGACCGCGCGCCATCGCCGGGAAGCGGCATTGACCCGGTCGCTCCGCACGCACTTGCCTCGGCCAATTGCCGAGCGCGTTCGGGTGACCGATACGCGGGACGGAATTCTGGAGATTGCCGCCGGAGCGGGGGCGATCGCAGCGACCCTGCGTCAGCGCGCGCCGGAGCTGCGCGCGGCGCTCGCGAGGGACGGGTTCGACTTCGCCGAAGTCCGCGTGCGCGTGCAGGTTGCGGGAATGACGGCCGCGCCCCCCCGGAAATCGTTCGCCCGTCGCTGGGATAGCAGCTCCGCCGCGCCGCTGTTCAAGCTCGCGGACAACCTGGCCGAGGGTCCGCTCAAGACCGCGCTGATGCAGTGGTCACGCCGGGCCCGAGGGCGGTAAGTTGGCGGGACGCGTCAACAGGCTCGAGTAACGGCTGCCCCACCCGGAGCCCGTCATGCACTTCGAACGTGCAGCCGTTTACAGCCAGGGACCGAGCATCGGTGCGAGCAGACGCTCGGCCGCGAACCACAGCAGGATGGCGAGGAGCACGAGAACGGTGAACTTGAGCGTCAGGCCGATGAAGCGGAGATAGCGGCGGTCCCGACGAATCAACCACATCAGCAGCGCCGCGCCAATGGCCGCCAGCGCGAGGAACAGCAGCAGCCTGACGAGAATCAAGTCGCGCCGATAACCGCCCAGTCCTGGAAAGCAGACGGCAGTTCGTCATCCGTGTCGAATACGGCGAGCTCCCACGCGTCCTCGCGCGCGAGCAGCGCACGTGCGAGCACATTGTTGAGCGCGTGGCCGGGTTTGTACGCCGTGTATTGACCGATCAGCGGACGACCGAGCAGGTACAGATCGCCGATGGCGTCCAGCACCTTGTGCTTGACGAACTCGTTGTCATAGCGCAGACCCTCGGTATTGAGTACACGGGTCTCATCGAGCACGATCGCGTTCTGCAAGCTTCCGCCGAGGGCAAGTCCCGCTTCGCGCATCGCCTCCACATCCTGCATGAAGCCGAACGTCCGGGCGCGCGCAACCTCCTTGATGTACGAATGCTCGGCGAAATCGACGACGACGTGTCGGTTCTCCGTGCCGAAGACGGGATGGGGAAAGTCGATCGTGAAATCGAGCTTGAAGCCGGGGAACGGATCGAAGCGCGCCCACTTGTCGCCATCGCGCATCTCGACGGGCGCCCGAACGCGCAAGTAGCGCTTCGGCGACGTCTGCTCGACGATCCCCGCGGATTGCAGAAGGAAGACGAACGGTCCGGCGCTGCCGTCCATGATCGGCAACTCGGGGCCCGCAACGTCGACGTTGAGGTTGTCGACGCCAACGCCCGCGAGCGCCGACATAAGGTGCTCGATCGTCGAAATCGATGTATCGCCGAGCGTAAGCGTTGACGACAATCGCGTGTCGCCGACGTTGAAGGCTCGGGCGGGGATTGTGACAGGCGTCGGCAGGTCGACGCGGTGAAATACGACGCCGGTGTCGTCGGGTGCCGGGCGCAAGGTCAACTCGACGCGAGCGCCGGTGTGCAGCCCGACACCCGTCGTGCGGATCGAAGTCTTCAGCGTTCGCTGCCGCAGCATCGTGTGGGACTCGGAATGGCGCGCACGGGCGGCCCTCCCCGGCAGCCGCGTGCGTAATCGACCGATCATCTTAGCATCGCCCTCATCCTCAGCGACCGCGCCCCTCCCGGCACGGCCGATGAGGAGGAAACGTCAGTCGGCCTGCTTGCGCAGGAATGCGGGGATCTCGGATGGATCGAACGCGGGCGCCGCAATGCTTGCCGTATGACGGCGACGCGCGACGGCGGGCTGATCGAGCTTCTCGTAGTCGATCGTCTCCGTCACGCGCATGCCGACGTTGTCCGTTCCGGTGCGTTCGACCACCGTTTCCAGCACCTCGAGCTTCGGCGGCCGGCGCGTTGCCACCACCGCCCCGCCGAGCCCCGTCGCGATCATTGTCACGCGCAGGCGGTCCTCCATCGACTCCTCGATCACCGTACCGACGATCACCATGGCGTCCTCGGCCGTGAACTCCTTGATGGTGTTCATCACCTCGTGGTACTCCTTCATCTTGAGGCCCGCCGACGCCGTGATGTTGACGAGTACGCCACGTGCGCCCGCGAGATTGACGTCCTCGAGCAACGGACTCTTCACCGCCTGTTGTGCGGCGACGCGCGCGCGATCCGACCCCGCTGACATTGCCGAGCCCATCATAGCCATGCCGACTTCGCCCATCACCGTGCGGACGTCGGCGAAATCAACGTTCACGAGTCCGGGATTGTTGATCACCTCGGCGATGCCCGAGACAGCGCCGCACAGCACGTCGTTCGCGGCCGCATAGGCGTCGAGCACCGATACGTCCTCCCCTAGCACGTCCATCAGCTTGTCGTTCGGAATGACGATCAACGAGTCGACCTTCTTCGTGAGCTCCTCGATGCCGGCACTCGCGACGCGCTGGCGCTTGCCCTCGAACTTGAAGGGCCGCGTCACGACCGCGACGGTGAGAATGCCGAGGCTCTTTGCGATGTCGGCGATGACCGGCGCGGCGCCGGTGCCGGTTCCCCCGCCCATGCCGGCGGTGATGAACAGCATGTCGGCACCGTCGATCATGCTTGCAATGCGATCACGATCCTCCATTGCCGCGTCACGGCCGATTTCCGGTCGCGCACCGGCACCGAGTCCGCGCGTGAGCGTCGACCCGAGCTGCAGCTGCGTGCGTGCCGTTGAGCGCTTGAGTGCCTGCGCGTCGGTGTTGGCGCACACGAAATCGACGCCCGTCAAGCCGCGCGAGATCATGTGCTCGACGGCATTGCCGCCGCAACCGCCTACGCCAATGACTTTGATGACCGCACCCTCTTCGGGTGCTTCGTCGATGATTTCAAACATGGTGCGTTCCTTTCGCCTGTCTGGATTTCAGAAGTCAGGAATCAGAAGTCAGAAGTCAGTAAGACCTCGGATTGCTGATGCCCTCTTTTTGCTGCATTTCCCCAAGTTGATGCTTAAGCCACGTTCTTATGATTTCCGCTTCGTTCGTTCTCTGTCCTCTGTCCTCTGTGCTCTGTCCTCTGTCTAGCGATCAAAAATTCGCGCTGAACCACTGCCGCATCCGTTCGGCGATGCCCCCAATGCCCGCCACCTGCGCACGCGCCGCCTGCCCGCGCAGAAACTGCTCGCGCCCTTCGAGCAGCAGACCGACCGCCGTCGCATAACGCGGCGTGCGCACGACCTCGGACAAACCACCGACGTACGTCGGCACGCCCACCCGCACCGGCAAGTGGAAGAGCTCTTCGCCGAGCTCCGTCATGCCCTGCAGCATTGCCGAGCCACCCGTGAGCACGATTCCCGATGACAGCAGTTCCTCGAAGCCCGAGCGCCGGAGTTCCTGCTGGACCAGCGAATACAACTCTTCGATTCGCGGCTCGATCACCTCCGCAAGCATGGGGCGCGAAAGCTTGCGCGGCGCACGCTCCCCCACGCCCGGCACTTCGATGATCTCGTTCGGATTCGCAAGCTGACGCAACGCGCATCCGTGGCGGAGTTTCAGCTCCTCCGCTTCCTTGGTCGGTGTGCGCAGCGTCATCGCGATGTCGTTGGTGACCTGGTCGCCGGCGATCGGAATGACCGCTGTGTGGCGGATGGCACCGCCGACGAACACTGCGATGTCGGTGGTCCCGCCACCGATGTCCATCAGGCAGACGCCGAGGTCCTTCTCGTCCTCGTTCAGCACCGCCTTCGCCGAGGCGAGCGGCTGGAGCATCACGTCGCGCACCTCCAGTCCGCAGCGGCGCACGCACTTCGTGACGTTCTCCACCGCCGACACTGCGCCGGTCACGATGTGCACTTTCACTTCGAGCCGCACCCCGCTCATGCCGAGCGGCTCGCGCACGTCCTCCTGTCCGTCGATGATGAATTCCTGCGGAAGGATGTGCAGCACCTGCTGATCGTTCGGGATGGCGATGGCCTTCGCCGTTTCAACCACCCGGTCGATGTCGGCCTGCGTGACTTCCTTCTCCTTGATCGCGACCATGCCGCTCGAGTTCAAGCTGCGGATGTGGCTTCCCGCGACACCGGTGTACACCTCGCTGATCCGGCAATCCGCCATGAGCTCCGCTTCTTCGAGCACTCGCTGGATCGAGCCCATCGTCGCTTCGATATTGACGACAACGCCTTTCTTGAGACCGCGCGACGCCTGCGTCCCGAGACCGATGACGTTGAGGCCACCATCAGGCATGACCTCGGCGACGATAGCCGTGATCTTGGACGTCCCGATGTCGAGGCCGACGATCAGGTTGCTGTTGTCTTTCACGGTTCCCCTGTCTCGGGTGCCAAGGACTGCAAGCGCCGGCTGCGGCAAAGGCGTCCGCGGACACGGAGGGCGAAGGTCAGGAAACCTCGCGGATGAAGATGAAAAGTCATGAAATCTTGCGCGTCGCCTTCTCGCGAAAGCCCGGCATCTGCGCCGCAAAGCCGCTCCGATAGCGTAGGTCGACGTGCTCGACGCGCTTGCCTGCACGCGCCAGCACTGCGACCGTGCGGCCATACACGTCGACGAAGCGGGCGAGCCGTCCGGGTACATCGTCGCGGCCGACGTCGAGCGTGAGCGCACCGCTGTCGTCCACTGCGCGAAGCTGCCAGCCGCCGCGCGGCGACAGCGTCAGCGCGGTCAGCTTGAGATCGAGTGGTGCAAGCATCCGCGTCCATTCGCCGAAGCGTGCGAGCATCAGAGCCGATTGCCCGTCCGGCCCTCTGAGCTCGGGCAGATCGCCGGCCCAGTTCGCGTAGAACACTTCCCCGCGCGCGTTGACCAGCCCGCTGTCGTTCCAGCGGGCAAAGGGCTCATGCTCGTCGACCTCGATCTCGAGGCGCCGCGGCCACTGCCTGCGAAGCGCGACGCTCCGCACCCACGGGACGCGGCGCAGCGCGGCGCGCGCGGCTTCGAGATCCAACGTGAAGAAGGTCCCACGAAGCTCGCTGCGGACCACCGCTTCCAGATGTGCGCCATTGGCGCGCGCAAGCGGGGTCGTCACGACGACCTCGCGATAATCGAATGCGGAGAGCCGGGTTGCGAAGCCGACCAACGCCCAGGCGAGAAACGCGAGCGCAATCACGGTGAGAGTCGCCGCGATGGCGTTGAGCTGCCGTGCGTCATCCCACATGCGCACCTCGCAGGATCTCGACGCAAAGATCGGGGAACGACGTTCCGGCCTGCTTTGCCGCCATCGGGACCAGGCTGTGCCCGGTCATGCCCGGCGACGTATTGACCTCGAGGAACGAGTACGTTGCGTCGTCGCGAAGGATCAGATCGAGCCGTCCCCAGCCGCTGCAACCGACGACATCGAACGCGGCAAGCGCATGCGCGCGGATCTCGGCTTCCTTCGGATCCGGAATGCCGCTCGGGCAGAAGTACTTCGTCTCATCCGAGAAGTACTTGCTGTGATAGTCGTAGTTGCCCTGCGGAGCCTCGATCCGGATCAGGGGCAGCGCGCGCCCATTCAGGATCGACGCCGTGAGCTCGATCCCTTTGACGAACTCCTCGACGAGAACGAGCGTGTCATGGCGCGCGGCGATCTCGTAGGCGAGCCACATCTCGTCGTGGTCGACGGTCGTCACCTTGCTGATGCCGATCGTCGATCCCTCGCGCGCCGGTTTGACGATCAGCGGCAGGCCGAGCTCCGCGACGAGCTTCATCCAGTCCGTCGCCGCATTCACCACCCGGTAGCGCGGAGTGGGAATGCCGCTTGCAAGCCATACGAGCTTCGTGCGCCACTTGTCCATTGCGAGCGCCGAGGCCATGACGCCGCTGCCCGTGTACGGAATGCGCAGCGTCTCGAGCGCGCCCTGCACCGTACCGTCTTCGCCGAACCGGCCATGCAGCGCGATGAACACGCGGCTGTAGCCCTCGCTCTTCAGATCGAACAGGTTCCGCTCGGCCGGATCGAACGGATGCGCATCGACGCCGCGCTCGCGCAACGCTTTTAGCACCGCGTTGCCTGATAACAGCGAAATTTCGCGCTCGGCCGAGGGGCCGCCGAGCAGCACCGCGATCTTGCCCAGGTTGGCGGTTTCCGAGTTCACCGGGTCACGTCTCTTCTCATGGATTGTCGGCCGCGCCGTCGCTGGTCGCGCGGTCGCCCAGCACTCGAACCTCGGGCTCGAGCAGGACGCCGGTTTTCGTCCACACGGTTTCCTGAACGTGCGCGATCAGTTGCTCGATATCCGCCGCTTGCGCCCGTCGGTGGGGATTCACGATGAAGTTCGCGTGCCGCTCGGACACCTGCGCTCCGCCCATGCGAAATCCCTTCAGCGCGCACGACTCGATCAGCCTCGCTGCGTGATCGCCGGGCGGATTGCGAAAAACGCTGCCCGCGTTCGGCAGGGCGAGGGGTTGTGTCGCGATGCGCTTCCCAAGGAGCGCCTTGATTCGCGCTCGTGCGCTTGCGGTATCGCCCACCGGAAAGCGGAACCATGCAGCGGTGAACAGCTCGTCGATCGCTCGACCATCGGCGCGTGTCACGCTGCGATAGCCGATTGCGTAATCCGCTGCAGATCGCACTTCGAACGTGCCGCTGCGCGACAATGTCTCCACGCGTGCGACGTGCGCCCACGTCTCGCCCCCGTAGCATCCAGCGTTCATTGCCAGCGCGCCACCGACGGTGCCGGGGATGCCGGCGAGGAACTCCGCGTCGGCGCAACCGTGCATCGCGGCGAACCGGGCTACCTTCGGGCTCGCGACGCCGGCATCCGCGTACACAAGCCCGTCCGCTACCGCGAGCGCGGCGCCCGGGTTGTGCAGCAGCACGACGGCGCCGCGGATTCCGCCATCGCGAATCAGCACGTTGCTCCCGAGGCCGAGCACCGTCACCGAGACTTCGTCCGGGAGGCCGCGCAGGAACCGGGCAAGATCGTCGCGGTCAGCGGGCGCGTAAAGGATGTCCGCGTCGCCGCCGACGCGCCAGCTCGTATGACGTGCGAGCGAAGCGTTGCGGGCCAGCGCGCCACGTAGGCCGACGAAGGCGAGCCGCTCATCCATTAGGTCCCCCCACGCTTGCACCTTCGCCGCTGCGCTGCCTGGAAAACTCGAACGCGTCGCGTCGCGAGGCGGCCCGTCGACGCTCATCAGGCGCCCCCATGCTTGCGGCTGCACCGTTGCGCTCCCCTCGACGGCGGCGCGCTTCGCATCCCGGGGTCGCACTTCGACGCTCGTCATGCTGGCGCACCCAACTGGGCGGGAACGCCGCCGATCGATCCCGCGCCCATCGTGAGCACGACGTCGCCGTCACGCGCGATGTCACGTATCGCGCCCGCGACATCGCCGATCGCTTCGACGAACACCGGCTCGACACGACCCGCGACGCGAATTGCGCGCGCGAGCGCGCGTCCGTCTGCAGCTACGATCGGCGCTTCGCCCGCTGGATAGACATCGGCGAGCACGAGCGCATCGACCGTCGACAGCACGCGCACGAAATCCTCGAAGAGATCGCGGGTGCGCGAATACCGGTGCGGCTGAAAGGCGAGCACGACGCGTCGATCGGGAAAGCTTTCGCGCGCGGCAGCGAGCGTGGCCGCCATCTCCGCCGGATGGTGGCCATAGTCGTCGATCAGCGTGAATGAACCTCCCGTGGAGAGCGCGACGTCGCCATGGCGCTGGAAGCGACGGCCGACACCTTCGAATCCGGCGAGCGCGTGGGCGATCGCGTTGTCGCTTACGCCCACCTCACGAGCGACGGCGATGGCAGCAAGCGCGTTCTGTACGTTGTGCCCGCCGGCGAGCGCAAGCTCGATGGGCAGTGACGCACCCTGACCCTGCGCGATGAACCGCATGCGTCCGCCCGCGTTGGACATCTCGACTGCGCGAAGCTCCGCGTCTTCCGCGAAACCGTAGGTCACCACCGGCTTCGCGATCTCGGGAAGGATTGCCCGAACGTGGGGATCGTCGACGCAGAGGACGGCAACGCCGTAGAACGGCAGCCGCTGCACGAAGTCGACGAACGCGCGCGTCAACTTCGCGAAATCCTGCGCGTACGTCTCCATGTGATCGGCGTCGATGTTCGTGACGACTGCAATCACCGGCGTCAGGTAGAGAAACGATGCGTCCGACTCGTCGGCTTCCGCGACTAGAAAATCGCCGTTGCCAAGGCGCGCGTGCGCATCGGCTGCGAGCAATCGCCCACCGATGACGAACGTCGGATCGAGGCCGCCCTCGGCGAGCACAGACGCGATGAGGCTGGTCGTCGTCGTCTTGCCATGGGTGCCGGCCACTGCGATGCCCTGCTTCAAGCGCATCAGTTCGGCGAGCATCAGCGCGCGCGGCACGATTGGAACGCCACGCTCGCGCGCCGCCTGCACTTCCGTGTTGTCGGCCGCGACGGCGGTCGATACGACGACGGCGTCGGCCCCATCGGCGTTGGCGGCGCGATGTCCGATTGCGATCTGGACGCCGAGCTCACGCAGGCGTCGCGTCGCGGCGCTTTCCACGAGATCGGAACCGGAGACTCTATAACGCAGCGTTGCGAGCACCTCGGCGATACCGCTCATTCCGACACCCCCCACGCCGACGAAATGAACGTGCTTAACCTTATGGCGCACACCACCCCCACGCTTGCGGCTTCGCCGCTGCGCTGCCC
>JBKPOL010000296.1:0-9571 GCA_046733075.1 Pseudomonadota bacterium
CATCCGAACGCCCTTGCACCCCGGAAGCGGCCGTTCCACACGATCATCCCGGGAATGATCCTCCGCGACGAGGCCGTGCACGTGGTGTTCGGCGTGAGCGGCGGGTTCATGCAGCCCCAGGGACACCTGCAACTTCTCGCGAACCTGATCGATTACGGACAGGACGTGCAGACGGCCATCGATACCCCCCGCTTCTGGTGGGAGCACGGGCGACGCGTGATCATCGAGGCGGGCGTGCCGGACGCCACATGCGCGACGCTGGCTGCGTGGGGTCATGAAGTCGTGCGCCGCGAGCACCGTGCGATGGGCGGCGGGCAGATCATCCGTGCACTGCCGAATGGCGTATGGGTTGCGGGCTCGGAGCCGCGGCAGGACGGGTGTGCGATTGGCCTTTGATTTGTCAGCATCCTGTCCTAAGAGTTAGGATGACCGCGTGAACCGTCTCGCACAAGCAGGGTCGAACGCGACGCGTGCCGTGGGCAGCCGGCAAGCGGGTGTCAGGCGTTCCGTGTCCTGGTCGCAAATCGAGCGGGCGATCCTGCTGCGCATCGCGCGCAAGGAATACATGCCGGGGCAGCGGATCCCCACGTGCGAAGCGCTTGCGGCTGAACTCGGCGCGAACAAGAACACCGTGAGCAAGGCGTATCGTTCCCTGGCCGAGCGCGGTTACGTGCTGACACGTGCCGGGTTCGGCACGTTCGTAAGCCGCCGTCCGCTACGGTTGAGCCTCGATCGAACGCTCGACGGCGTTATCGGGCTGCTGTCCCTAGCCGTGCAGGAGGCGAAGTTGTGCGGGCTCGGGCAGGCGCAGTTCCGGCATTTCGTAGACGACGTCGTCACGCAAGCCTATGGCCGCGCCGGCCCGCGCATCGGCTTCATCGAGTGCAATCGCCGCGACGCGATCATGTTGAGTCGCGACCTGCAACTTGCGGTGGGACACGCGATCGAACCGCTGTTGATCGATGCGGTGCTCGGCGCCCCGGACCGTTTCCTCGATGAGTTCGACATTCTCGCGGTGAACATCACGCACCTGGCGACGGTCGAGGCGACGCTCGGTACGCGAAGCGGCGACGACGGACGTGCGCAGATCGTCGGCATGCATATCCCGATCGACCCGGAGAGCCTGCTGCATGTCGCGCGCCTTCGCGCCGGCACGCGCGTCGGCATCGTGTGCGACCTCAAGCAGACGCTGGTATCGCTCCGCGGCATGGTCGACGGGTACAACCCGGGACTGCGCGTGCACGGTTGCCTGACGCGGGACCGCCCATCGATACGCAAGCTGCTGAAAGCAAGCGACGTCCTGCTTTGCACGCCGTCGGCGGCCGAGCACATGAACGTCACGGACGCATCGATTCCCATCGTGACGCTCGCTTTTCGTCCCGATGCGCGGTCCGTCGACGAGCTCGCCGGGCTGATCGCGCGGCGAATGCCGGCTGCCATCGCGATGCCCCTCCCGGTCAACGCTGTTTCCGATTCGATGTCCCGGCCATTGGCCAGCCGCCGCCGATGATGGTCGGTCTGCCGCACGCGCCTTAGTAGCAAGGAATACGGCGCCGAATGCAACGCGCCGTTCACCAAGGAGACCATCCATGAAACTGAAGAAATTGTTCTGCATCGCGCCGGTCCTGCTCTTCCTGGGAGCCGGCGCGGCGCACGCCCAATCCGAAACGTCGACCCTCGGCAAGATCAAGAAGGAAGGCGTCATGAAGGTGTGCTACGCGCAAGGCTCGCCCGAGTCTTACAAGGATCCGAAGACCGGCGAGTGGCTCGGCGTATTCGTCGATCTGGCGAACGAGCTCGCAACGTGGGCCAAGGTGAAGATCCAGCCGGTCGAGGTGCAGTGGAACACGGCGGTCCTCGCGCTCAAACGGGGCGACTGCGATTTCTTTGGAAGCAGCTTCGTGTACAACGCGCCGCGCGCGCTCGAAGTCAACTTCGTCACACCTTTTCGTTCGAAGGGCCTGAACGCCATCATCCGCAAGGACAACAAGAAGAACATCAAGAAGATCGAGGACCTGAACAACCCGAACGTGACGATCGCCGTCGGCCTCGGCTCGCGCGAATACGAGACGGGCAAGCGGCTCTTCCCCAAGGCCAAGTTCCTGGCGCTGCAGATCAATTCGGACGTCGAAACGCTGCCGCCGACACAGCGCGGTGACGCGGACGTCACGATTCTCCCGATCATCAACATCAACTGGTGGCTGCAGATTCCCGAGAACGCTGCGTGGGGCAAGATGGCCTTCCCGGGCGAGGACTTCGGCAACGCTCCGGTGGGTTGGGCCGTGCGCTACGGCGACCAGGAATGGAAGGACTTCCTCGACCAGTACGTGCGCTGGGTGCAGGCGAACGATCTCGTCAAGCGCACGTACGACGAATATATGGCGAAGACGAATCCCTTCGCCAAGAAGCAGCAGTAGCGCAAGCGCGTTCGATTCGACCGAGACGGAGCCGGGCGGCGCGCTCCCGCGCCGTCCGGCTCGCATTTTCTGAGGCCTCCGGGGAAAACGGTGTCGTTCACGCGGCTGTGGCAAGTGTTCGCGGAGTACCACGATGTGCTGCTGTCCGGCATCCGCGTGACCGTCGTGCTGTCGGTGCTCGCGATGCTGCTCGCAATCGTCGTCGGCCTGATCGCTTGTCTCGGCACCCTGGCGCGCAGCCGACTGATACGCGCACCAGCCGTCTTCTACGTCGAGTTCTGCCGCAACACGCCGATCCTCGTGCAGCTCGTCTGGGTGCATTACGCATGGCCGGAAATCATCGGCTACAAGTTCGACGCGTTCACGAGCTCGCTGATCGCGCTCGCGCTGCAGTCGAGCGGCTACCTGGCCGAGGAATACCGCGCGGGCATCGAATCGATCGACAAGGGGCAGATCGAGGCCGCGCAGTCGCTCGGCATGACGTATCCGCGGCTCATGCGCAGGATCGTGATCCCGCAGGCCCTGATACGGATGCTGCCCGGCATCCTCAACCAGTACGTCATCTGCTTCAAATCGACGAGCATCGTCTCGATCATCGCCGTTCCCGATCTGATGTACCAGGCGGGTTTGATCGTCAGCGCCACGTTCCTGCCCATGCCGGTGTACACGGCCGTCGCGCTTACGTACTTCGTGCTCGTCTTCATCGTTTCGGCCTCCGTGCGCTACCTGTCGCGCAGGCTGCCGATGGGCGGTTACTTCCAGACGCAGCAGCATGCCGCAGCCTGACCCTGTCATTCGCCTCGACAAGGTCCACAAGCGCTTCGGGGCGCTCGAAGTGCTGCGGGGCGTCGACCTGGTCGTCCCGGGAAGCTCTACGGTCGCCATCATCGGGCCGAGCGGTTCGGGCAAGAGCACGCTCGTGCGCTGCATCAATTATCTCGAGCGCATCCAGGGCGGTACGATCAGCGTGGGTCCCGTCACGATCAGCGCGCAGGGCGTGGAACGCAGCGGCAGGAAACTGTCCGGGCGCGACGTCGCGCGCTACCGGACGGGCATCGGCATGGTGTCCCAGTCGTTCAACCTGTTTCCCCATCTGACGGTCATGGGCAACATCATCGAGGCGCCGACGGGCGTGCTCGGCTGGAGCCGCAAGGATGCAATCGAGAAGGCCAGCGCGCTGCTCCGGCAGGTGAACCTCGCGGACAAGGCGGACGCATACCCCGCGACGTTGTCCGGCGGGCAGCAGCAACGCGTGGCGATCGTGCGCTCGCTCATCATGGACCCTAAAATAATGCTTTTCGACGAGCCGACCTCGGCGCTGGACCCGGAGTTGACGGGTGAAGTGCTGCGCGTCATCCGCGACCTTGCGATCGGCGGACGCACCGCCATCATCGTCACGCATGAGCTGCGGTTTGCGCGCGAGGTTTCCTCGCATGTCGTGTTCATGGAGGGTGGCGGCATCGTCGAGGAGGGACCGCCCGAGCAGGTGCTCGGCGATCCGCGCGAGACACGGACACGGGCGTTCATCGCCGGCATATTCAACTGACTGGCGTTCGGATTGCCCGAGCCGGGCGAGCCCGGTGACACGGTCGAGCGGCGCAGCGCGTGGAATGCCGCGCAGTGCCCGTCTTTGGCGGGCTGCATCAACTTTCATTGGTTGCAACGATACGGAGTCGAACCATGACGCAGACGGAATCGGTTGAATCGGGTCGCGAGACGCTCGGCTTTCAGGCGGAAGTGAAGGAGCTTCTGAACCTGATGATCCATTCGCTCTACTCGAACCGCGAGATCTTCCTCCGCGAGCTGATCTCCAACGCGTCGGACGCGTGCGACAAGCTGCGCTTCGAGGCGATCGATCGTCCCGCGCTGTTCGAGAGTGATCCGGAACTCGCCATTCGCATCGACTATGACGTCGCGGCCCGTACCATCACGGTCAGCGACAACGGTGTCGGAATGAATCGCGAGGAAGTGATCGCGAACCTCGGCACCATCGCCAAGTCGGGCACGCGCGAGTTCTTCGCCCAGCTTACTGGCGACCAGCAGAAGGATGCCCATCTGATCGGCCAGTTCGGCGTCGGCTTCTACTCGTCGTTCATCGCGGCGGACCGCGTGACGGTCGCAACGCGCCGCGCCGGTGAGTCACCGCACCAGGGCGTGCGCTGGGAATCGGATGGCGGCGGCCAGTTCTCGATCGAGGCGATCGATCATCCGGCGCGCGGAACGACCATCACGCTGCATCTTCGAGACGGCCAGGATGATCTGCTCTCCGGCGTGCGACTGCGCTCGATCATCCGGAAGTACTCCGATCACATCGTCCAGCCGATCCGGATGAAGAAGGAGGAGTGGAAGGACGGCAAGCAAATCAAGACCGACGAGGACGAGACGGTCAACCAGGCCTCCGCATTGTGGGCGCGGCCGAAGAGCGAGATCACCGACGAGCAGTATCGCGAGTTCTACAAGCACGTCGGGCACGACTACGAGGATCCGCTGGCGTGGATTCACGCCCGCGTCGAGGGCCGCCAGGAATACACCCACCTGCTGTACGTCCCGTCTCATGCGCCGTTCGACCTGTGGGACCGCAATGCGCGCCACGGCATACGGCTTTACGTGCGGCGCGTGTTAATCATGGATGACGCCGAGCAGCTGCTGCCTACGTATCTGCGCTTCGTCCGCGGGATCGTCGACTCCAACGATCTGCCGCTCAATATCTCGCGCGAGATCCTCCAGGAGTCGCGTGACATCGAGGCCATTCGCGGGGGGTGCACGAAGAGGATCCTGGACCTGCTTGCGACGATCGCGACGAACGAGCCGGACAAATACGCGAAATTCTGGAAGGAGTTCGGCCCCGTCCTGAAGGAAGGCGTCGGCGAAGATTTCGGCAACAAGGACAAGATCGCCGCACTGGCGCGCTTCGCGACGACCCGCGAGGATTCGCCGGAGCCGAAGACGTCGCTTGCCGATTACGTCGGAAGGATGAAGCCCGGCCAGGATCGCATCTACTACGTGACGGCCGAGTCGCACAACGCAGCCCGTAACAGTCCGCACCTCGAAGTGTTTCGCCGCAAGGGCATCGAGGTGCTGCTGCTCTCCGATCGCGTCGACGAATGGTTCGTGAGCCACGTGACCGAATTCGAAGGCAAGTCGCTCGCCTCGGTCGCGCGGGGCGGACTCGATCTCGGCGAGCTCGAGGACGAGACCGAGAAGAAGGAAGTCGAGCAGGAAGCGGGCGAGTTCAAGGACGTGCTGGAACGCATCAGGAAAAGCCTTGGCGATCGCGTCAAGGATGTGCGAGTTACGCTGCGCCTCACCGAATCGCCGGCATGCCTCGTCGCCGACGAGAACGACGTGAGCGCGAACCTCGCACGGATGCTGAAGGCGGCGGGGCAGCGCACGCCGGTGTCGAAGCCGATCCTCGAGATCAATCCGAGGCATCCGCTCATTGCCCATTTGCGCAGCGAGGACCAGCGCTTCGACGACTGGACGAGCGTGCTGTTCGACCAGGCCGTCCTTGCCGAGGGTGGACAGCTCGACGACCCAGCCACGTTCGTCAAGCGAATCAACCAATTGATGCTGGAGATCGGCGGCGAGCGGTCGACATCGAGCACCGAGTGAGCGGCGCTCGCACGGTGCGAGGCGCTGACAAAGGGGTGCGAAAGGCGTAGCGTTCCGTTTCGCGCGCGATGCGCGGAGCTCGTCCGTCGCGTAGCGCATCCTCCAGGAACACAACCTCCGGCAGTGCAGTCAGCCGGCAGTCCGCGCATGAGAATACGGTCGCACCTCCTGCTGCTCGCCGCCGGCGCGATGCTTCCCGTGCTGTGCTTTGCCGTGCTCGTCTCTGCCGTGCTTCTAAACCAGGTGCGCGATAGCGTCGAACGCGGCGCGCGCGATCGCGCCCGCGCGATGATCACGGCCGTCGACGTGGAACTCCGCGGAACCATCATGACCGTGGAAGCGCTTGCCGCGTCCGGGGCGCTGGCGGTGGACGACGTACCCCGCTTCAGGAGCGCCGCGGCGCGCGTGCTGGCGACGCAGCCGACATGGACGAACGTGACGCTGCTCCGTCCCTCGGGGGAGCGCGTTGTCGATGTCTGGCAGCCATCGGGCGCACCGCTTCCGGACATGGTGGACGCTCCAAGCGTTGCGCGCGTCGTGCAAACGGCTTCGCCGGCGATCGGCAGCATGGACGCAACCGACGCGCGCCGCGCCGGCATTCCAATTCGCGTTCCCTTCGTGCGCGACGGCAGCGTCGCATATCTGTTGACGGTGGTGGTTCGGCCCGATTCGTTCGTCGAGCTGCTCGGCAAGCAAAAGCTTCCCGAGGGCTGGGTGGCGGGTGTGGTCGACGCCAACGGTCGCTACGTCGCTCGCCTGCCCATGCGACTTGCCGGAGATCTTGCGTCCGTCGACTTCCGTAAGGCGGTGCAGGAGTCACCGGAGGGTTGGACGCGGGGCAAGACCGTCGAAGGCAGGGACGTCTACGCGGCACACGCAGTATCCGACTACAGCCGCTGGAGCATCGGCATCGGCATCCCGGCGGAACTGGTGCTCGCCGACGTTCGCTCGGTGCTACTGCTGATCGGCATCGGCGTGCTGGGGTCGATCGGCACGGCCGTGGCGATGACCATCGTCAGCGGACGTCGCATCGCGCGACCGATCGTGTCGCTCGCGACCGTTGCGCGGTCGATCGGAAGCGGCACGTCGGCCGTCATCCCGGTGCGAGGCGACGTCCTGGAGGTGACGGAGGTCGGTGCGGCCCTGCGTGAGTCCGATACGGCCGTGCGCGAACGGCAATCGCTCGTTGCGCGCGAGCGCGATGCGCTGCGGTCGGCCGATGAAATCAAGGACCAGTTCATCGCCGCCTTGAGCCACGAGCTGCGCAATCCCCTGGCAGCGCTATCGGCCGCCTCCCATGTGCTGCGCGTCACGCAACCGGGCGACGCTGCGGCGATTGGCGCGCGCGAGGTCATCGAGCGCCAGACGAAGCACATGACGCGCATGATCGAGGACCTGCTGGACGTCAGCCGCATCATCATGGGCAAGGCGACGCTCACGCTCGAGACATTCGACCTCGGGCAGCTTGCAACCGACACGGTTGCGGCATGGCGCAGCGCCGCACGCTTCGGCACGCGTCTGGTGGTTGTGGATGCGCACCCGGCCTGGATCAGCGCGGATCGACTGCGGGTCGAGCAGATCCTGAACAATCTGCTCGACAACGCGATCAAGTTCACCTCGGACATGGCGACCATCACGGTGACCGTCGGCGAGGAGGTCGGGGTGACGGTGCTGACCGTCAGCGACGATGGCCCGGGCATCGCACCGGAGCTCGGGCCGCGCGTCTTCGAACTCTTCGTCCAGGGTGAGCAGGGCACGGGGCGCGTCAAGGGCGGCATCGGTCTCGGCCTCGCCTTGGTGAAGCGCCTGGCCGAACTTCACGGCGGCACCGTGAACCTTGCAGCAGGGAACGACGGAGCGGGTGCCGCCTTCGTCGTGCGGCTGCCCAGCGTACCGAATCCCACGCCGGCCTTCGAGGTCGCTGCCGCGGCGGTGCAGCACGCAGCACCGTGCAAGATCCTGGTCGTCGAAGACAACCGCGACGCGCGCGACATGCTGCGCGACATACTGGAGTTGGCGGGGCACGAAGTGCTCGACGCGCCCGACGGCTCGACCGCGCTCAAGCTGGCGATCGAGGCACGTCCGGATGTCACGATCGTCGACATCGGTCTGCCGGACATCACCGGGTACGAGGTCGCGCGTCGCATTCGCGCGGCACTGGCAGACGACGTGACGATCGTCGCGCTTACCGGCTACGGCCAGGCCAAGGACATCCAGCATGCGCTCGAGGCCGGCTTCGATGTGCATCTCGTCAAGCCTGCCGCCCTCGACCGACTCGACGAGGCGATCGGTCGTGTCCACATTCGCCGGGCGGCCGCCGGCGTCTGCGCCGACGCACGCGCTCGCGTGTGAGTCTCAATAAATCTAAGAACTGGCGGTTGGCGGCACTCGCGCGATTGGTCGCGAGTGTGGCGTCGATTGCACTCGCGCAACTGCGAATGCATAAACGAGTGCAACACCATTGACCAAGTTGCAGCATTGCGCGGTACACTTTCTCATCGATTGGCGACGCGTGCACGAGCCCCGACAGTTTCGATGATCCGGATCAACGCCCCGTGGGGTACGCGGGGCATGGCAGTCGCGCCGCATTCGCTTGCGGCCGAGGCGGCCATCGGCGTGCTTCGCGACGGCGGCAATGCAATCGAGGCCATGGTCGCCGCAGCCGCGGCCATCGCGGTGCTGTATCCGCACATGAACTCGATGGGTGGCGACGCGTTCTGGCTGATCCACGTGCCGGGCGAGTCCCCGCGCGTGATCGACGCGTCCGGCGCAGCCGGGGCCCACGTAAACGTCGACTTGTACCGGCGCCAGGGGCTGTCGACGATCCCATTTCGCGGCGGGATCGCGGCGAATACCGTTGCAGGCACGCTATCGGGATGGGCGCTCGCGCTCGAGTACAGCAGCGAAGGCCTCGGCGGCAAGCTCCCGCTCTCGCGCCTGCTGGCCGACGCCATTCACTATGCGCGCCACGGGATCCCCGTCACCCGCAGCCAGCACGAAACGACGCTTGCCAAGCTCGAGGGGTTGCGGGACCAGCCGGGCTTTCGCGAGACGTTTCTCGACGACGGCGACGTGCCGGAGATCGGCGCGCCGTTTCGTCAACCGCGCGTTGCGGCGACGCTGCAGCAGCTTGGATCGACGGGCCTCGACGACTTCTACCGGGGCGATCTCGCGCGCTCGATCGCGCGCGATCTTGCCGCCTGCGGCAGTCCGCTTACGCTCGACGATCTGCGCAATCACAAAGCCGGATGGCGCAAGCCGCTCGCCCTCGCGCATTCACTCGGCACCGTCTACAACGTTCCGCCGCCCACGCAGGGCGTCGTCTCGCTGTTGATCCTCGGCATCCTCGATGCGCTCGACGTTCCCGCCGTCGAACCCGAAAGCGCCGATTTCGTGCATCTCAGCGTCGAGGCGGCGAAGCAGGCGTTCGGCGTTCGTGATCTGCACGTCACGGATCCCGCCTACATGACGCAGGATGCGCAGGGGCTGTTGTCGGCCGCGCAGATCGAAGCGCTCGCCGCGCGCGTGGACCGGGAACGCGC
>JBKPOL010000297.1:0-6045 GCA_046733075.1 Pseudomonadota bacterium
GTACCAGCCATTGACATGGATCGAGCTCACCTTCGCGGTCATGCCGTCGGCCTCCATGAGCGCGACGATCCGTTCGACGGCCTCGCGCGAAAGCGGCGAGACGTCCTCGCAGTAATCGATGGCGAGATCGGTTTCCCGGTAGTGCTGGTCGGACGCCAAGGCTGAGCCGGGCACGGCCGCGACGATCCTGCGGCCGAGCGCTTCGATCCGACCGCGCTGCGCACCGCGTTCCGCTTCAGACGGGACGAATCGCCGGGCCAGCTTGCGCTTCGCGGCGTCATAGCGCATGTAGAACGCGCCGTTCTCCCCGACGACGGCGTCGACCGGCCACATGCGCGCGATGTGGTCGCACCACCCCGCGGGGCGTCCCGTCACCGGGACGACGATCTTTCCCGCGGCTTTCAACCGCGCCAGCGCCGCATACGCTTCCGCCGTGAGGTGACCATCCGTCGTCAACGTATCGTCGATGTCGGTCAACACGCCCACGATTGCGCGCCGGCTCGCTTCCGGCATCGACGACAGCGGTCGAGGCCGGGTGAAATCGGAGTCCGATTTACGCTCGACGGGTTCGTTCACGCGTGCACACTGTCACGCAGATGGTCTACAAGCACGCCATCTCGACGGTCGTGCCATCGCGCCGCTGATGCGACGATGGGGAACGTCACTCACCGACGCGCGCGGCGACGCGCGAGCGCTGCGCCTGCGTCATCGCCAATCCGCATTTCGTCCGCCGCCACAGGATGTCCTCCGCGGTCGTGGCCCATTCCTCGGCGCGGAGGTACTCGATCTCGCGCGCAGTCAGCCCGGCGCCGAAATCCTCGCCGAGGTCATCCATGCTCGTCGCACCGTTCAGCAGACTGACGGTGCGCGTACCGTAACGGCGCGCGAGCGCGCGAAGCAATGGCTCCGGCAAGCGCGGATAGCGGCCTTCGAGCTCCGCGACCCATGCATCGCGGTCGCCTTCCGGCAAGTCGCCCCCCGGCAGCGCGGCATCGCGTGTCCATTCGGGCTTCATCTGCGGGAAGAACGGCTTAAGCTCCGCGAGCGCCGCTTCGGCGAGCTTCCTGTACGTCGTGATCTTGCCCCCGAAGACGGAAAGCACCGGGGCGCGCGCGTCCCTTACGCCGTTCCCGGCGCTGTCGAGCTTCAACACGTAGTCGCGGGTGATCGCGGAAGGATCCGTCGTTCCGTCGTCGTAAAGGGGGCGCACGCCGCTGTAGGTCCAGACGATGTCCGTGCTGGCGAGCGGCCGCTCGAGATACGTATTCGCGAGCGTCAGCAGGTAATACGTCTCCTCTTCGCTGATCGCCGGGTGCTCGTAACTCTCGACGGGAACGTCCGTCGTTCCGATGAGCGAATAATGCTCCTGGTACGGAATGATGAAGACGATCCGGTTGTCGGCGTTCTGCAGAATGTATGCGTGCGGCTCCTCGTGCACGCGGGGCACGACGAGGTGACTTCCCTTCACGTGGCGGACCTTCGCACGCACGGGCGCATCGCTCACCTCTTGCAATACATGGCATACCCACGGGCCGGCGGCATTCACGATCGCGCGCGCCATCACTTCGCGCACGCCCGCCTTGTCCACGAGCGTGGCGCGCCAGCAGCCGTTGTCGCGCGTCGCATGCTGCAGCATCGTTCGCACGCGGATCTCCGCGCCGTGTTCGCGCGCATCGATCGCATTGCAGACGACGAGCCGCGCGTCGTCCACGCGCGCGTCCGCGTACGCAAAGCCACGGTGAAACCGAGGCTTCAACCCCGCGCCGTAAGCGGTGTGGTCGAGATCGACGGCGAACGATTTCGGAAGCGTCATCCGGCCGCCGAGACGATCGTAGAGAAACAAGCCCGCGCGGATCATCCACGCCGGCCGAAGGTGCGGCTCGTGCGGCAGCACGAACATGAGCGGCTCGATGAGGTGCGGGGCCGCGCGCAGCAGCACTTCGCGCTCGGCGAGCGCCTCGCCAACGAGGCGGAATTCGTAATGCTCGAGGTAACGCAGCCCGCCGTGGATCAGCTTCGTGCTCCACGACGATGTATGGCCCGCAAGATCGTCCTTCTCGACCAGGAGCACGGAGAGGCCGCGACCGGCGGCGTCGCGCGCGATGCCCGCGCCGTTGATGCCGCCGCCGATGACGAGCAGGTCGTAGGGGCGCGTGTCCATGGGACGCGCGATTCTACCGGATGCGTAGTGCTCGATTGTCGGCACACGCGTGCGCGACGCGTGTGCTTTTCAGCACATCGCCGCCGATCAGCCGGTGCCCGGACGCGTCATCGCAGCCGGGTCGACCCAGCGATCGAAGTCTTCCGGGCTCACGAGCTTCAACTGCAGCGCGGCTTCACGCAGGCTGAGCGATTCGCGGTGCGCCTTCAGCGCGATCTTCGCTGAATTCTCGTAGCCGATGTGCGGATTGAGCGCCGTCACGAGCATCAGTGAACGCTCGACGTTCGTGCGGATGACCGCGAGGTCCGGCTCGATGCCCTGCGCGCAGCGCTCGTCGAACGAGTCCATCGCGTCGGCGAGCAGATCGATCGACTCGAGCACGCCATGCAGCATGACGGGCTTGTAGACGTTGAGCTGGAAATTGCCCTGGCTGCCTGCGAAGGCGACGGCAGTGTCGTTGCCGTAAATACGCACGGCAACCATCGTGATCGCCTCGCACTGCGTCGGGTTGATCTTGCCCGGCATGATCGACGAGCCCGGCTCGTTGTCGGGAATCGTGATCTCGCCCAGTCCCGCGCGCGGGCCGCTCGCGTGCCAGCGCACGTCATTCGCGATCTTCATCAAGGCGCCGGCGAGCGTGCGAAGCGATGCACTGACGTTGACGACGGCATCGTGCGCGGACAGCGCGGAAAACTTGTTCGGCGCGGATACGAACGGCGTACCCGTCTCGCGTGCGATCGCTGCGGCAACGGTATCGCCAAAACGAGGATGCGCATTGAGGCCGGTGCCGACTGCCGTGCCGCCGAGCGCGAGCGGATACAGGCCTTCGCGCGCGAATGCGATCGCCTTGCACGCATCGTCGAGCTGCGCGACCCAGCCGGAGATCACCTGGCCGAGCGTGACGGGCGTCGCGTCCTGCAGATGCGTACGGCCGATCATCACGATGTCGGCGAAGGCCCGCGCCTTCGCATCGAGCGTCATGCGCAATCGCTCGAGCGCGGGCAGCAACCGGCGATCGAGCTCCGCCACCGTGGCGATATGCATGACGCCCGGGAACGTGTCGTTCGACGACTGCCCGCGGTTCACGTCGTCGTTCGGATGGATCGGCGTCTTGGACCCGACGACGCCGCCCGCGAGCTGGATCGCCCGGTTAGCGATCACCTCGTTCGCGTTCATGTTCGACTGGGTGCCCGAGCCGGTCTGAAACACGACGAGGGGAAACTCGCCGTCGAGCTTGCCGTCGATGACCTCCTGCGCGGCGCGCTCGATCAGCGAAACCTTGTCCGGAGGGAGCTCGCCGAGCTCGCCGTTGGCCACGGCCGCCGACTTCTTCAGCACGCCGAACGCGCGGATGACGGCGCGTCCCCATTTGAACCGATCGACGCCGATCGGAAAGTTCTCGATCGACCGCTGGGTCTGAGCGCCCCACAAATGCTCGGCCGGCACCCGCACTTCGCCGAGCGCATCCTTCTCGATGCGCACCCCGCCGGGGGTTTCTCGCTTGTCGCCCATCACCCGATACTACTCCGAGCCGGCCACGTGCCGTTGCGCGCCGTTGGCGCGTTTCGCGGGCGCCTTCTTGCGCTGGTTCGACTTGCGCGCAACGGGGGAGGCGGTCTTCCCCTTTCCTCTGCTCGTCGTCGCCGATATCGGCTTCGCCTTGCGCGATGTGCGCGCGCTCGTCGCCACCGCGCCGTTGCCGGACGTTCGCGCGACACGCGCCTGCATGTTTCCGTTGCCGCGCGCAGTGGCCGCAGCGCGTGCGGAAGCGATCTTCCTCGCCCGCGCGGCTTCATGCATCACGGGTCGCGGAACCAGCTTGCGCAGATCGGCGAGCAGCGCCTGCTGCTTGGGATCCAGGTCCGCCTGCGCCTCGAGCGAATCGAAGACGCGGTTCAGCTTTTCGCGGTCGCCCGCGCTCCGCGTGAGCTTCGGCAACGAACGCTTCGCCTGCACCGGCTCGAATTCGACGACGAGCGTCTCCTCGTGAAGCAAGCGACGGAACTGATCTTCGTCGATATGGCGCAGCACCCCGGTCGGCGCGAGGAGGTCGCGCGTGTGCTCCATCTGCGCGAGCCGGCGTTTGCCGCCGCCGGCCTTCGTCACGAGAATGCCGGTGCGAATGATCGCCTCCGGCAAACCACCCTGGTCCATCTCGTCCAGCACCTGCCGCACGGCGGGCAGCGCACGGGCATCGAAGCGGGTCTTGCTGCGAATCACCTCGCGCTGATCCGCCATCTGCAACGAGAGCATGTTGCCGTAGACCTCGAAGAATGCCGCTTCACTGGTCGCGTCGCGAATGTCGCGATAGAAGTCGAGCGAGGCGCTGACGTACTCGGACAGCACGCGCTCGGCACGGCGGCCCGCATTATCGGGCGTGCGAGGGCGGCGATAGGCGCGCGCGATGGCCGCGGCGTAAGACAAGCCGGCGAGCATCGCGTTGCGATCGGAGAACCACCAGCGCTGTACGCGCAGCGGATGCCATTCGCGCAGGACCTTCGCAAGCCACTCGGGCGTTGTCTCGCGCACCACTGGCCGTACCAGCAGCTCGTACGCACGCTCGGTAAGCTCCGACAGCGCCGCGACTGCCTCGAACGGCTTCTCGTCGAGGCGATCGTATTTCTGCAGTCGCTTCAGGTCCTCGAGCTTGCGCTCGTGCAGCGTCACGTCGTACTCGATGCTGCCATCCGGCGACGTGGTCTCGTTGATCTCCATCCCATAGAGACCGGGAGGCAGCGCCTGGATGTACTTCAGCACCGAAACGATCTGGGTGTGCTCCTTCTTCGCGACCTTGCCGGAGACGAAGATGCCGAGGTGGCCGATATCCTGGTGGATCAGGCCGACGATCGTCTGCCCGTTCGCCTTGATCTCCTCGGTGCTCGAGTAGATGTCGCTGATCCAGTTGAATGCCTGCTGCGGGGGCGTGATGTTGTCGCCCATCGACGCGAACACGATGATCGGCTGCTTGATCGACTTGAGATCGAAGTAGCGCCCGGGACCAAGACGCGCCTCGCCCTGTGACAGCTTGTTGCCGACGAACAGGTTGTTGACGATCCAGCGGATCTCCTCCTCGTTCATCAGGTAGAAGCCGCCCCACCAGCGTTCGAACTCGAGGAAGCGTTGCGCCTCGTCGTCGACGTTGTCGAACAGATGGTAGTACTTGTCCCAGTACGTATTGGCGGGGTTCAGCTGCTCGAAGTTCTCGACGAGGTGCGCCCCATCGAACTTCCCGCCACCGAGGTCGCTTGCAAGCAGCGACAACCATGCACCCCCGAGCAGCCCGCCCGCATAGCGCATCGGATTGTCGTCGTTGCCTGCCCAGTAGGACATCGGCGCGCCGTTGATGACGAGCGCGCCCGCGATTTGCGGACGTGCGGCCGCGAGCATCATCACGGCCCACCCGCCTTGACAGTTGCCAACTAGCACGGGCTTCGCGCTCTCGGGATGGCGCTCCGCGACGATGCGCACGAACTCCGCTTCCGCGTCTGTCACGTCGGCGAGCGTTTGGCCGGGCTCGGGATCCGGGTAAAAGATGACGAAGTACACGGGATGGCCGGCGGAAAGCGCCACGCCAACCTCGGAGTCTTCCTTCGAACCGCCGATGCCCGGGCCGTGTCCGGCTCGCGGGTCGATGATGATGTATGGGCGCAGCGTGTCATCGACGGCGACGCCCTCAGGAGGAATGATGCGCACGAGCGCGTGATTGACGGGACGTTCAAACGTCCGTCCGTCCGCCAGCACCTCGTAGCGATATGCCAGCACCGGTGGCTTGCCGGCTTCCTCGTTGGCGATCCACTCGTTGCCGCGACGGCGAAGCGTGTCCCAGAGGAGAATCGAGCGCTGGGTGAAATCGATGCCGTACTCGAACCACTCCTGCGCCGCTT
>JBKPOL010000298.1:0-4139 GCA_046733075.1 Pseudomonadota bacterium
GGCATGCCCGGAACACCTACCAGTGGGTCATCCCCAGCACGCTGCCCGACGACGGCGGACCGGGCGTGCTGATCAACGAGATTCACAGTTTCGGCCAGGTATTCGTCGGCTGCTTTTACGACGTCATTCGCAACATCTTCGGACAGGCGCCGAAGAAGGACGCGAAGGCGCTGGCGGACGCTGCGCATAAAGCCGGCAAGCTGTTGGTGCGCGCGGCGGTCAAGGCGCAGCACACGCCGCGTTTCTACCAGGCAGTCGGCCGCGCCATGTCGCTCGAGGACGAGCACCTCCACGCCGGCAGACATCGCGACGCCATCCGCGACGCCTTCCACAAGCATGGGATTCTGCTCGGCAGCGACGCCGTTCTCGCGCCGCGATCGGCACTGCGCGGGAAGCCGGCGGCGAGGAAGGGCAAGGCGGCGGCACCGGTGGCGAAGGCGACGCTGGACGACCTTAAGGCACGGCTCGGCGTTCCGCCGCGGACGGCGCTACGCATTCGTTCGTTCGACCTGGGCGGTCAGCGCGTCGCCGAAGCGAGCCACCAGCGCGAAGTATCGCTGAAGGGCTTGAGCCCGAAGCTGGCGAAAGTAGTCGCGCTGGGCACCGAGCCGGCGCTGATCGGCCACATCAATCGCCATGCTGCCGTGTTCGGCGCATTGCCCGACAAGCAGGCGACCGAGGACGAGGTCCGGAACTTTGTCGCAAGCCTGGTGCGTCGCGGCGCGATCGCGTACGACGCGAGGTCTGCGGCGAAGCCCGGGCACGGCGCCATCGCCAGCACGCACGGCGTCGCGACGCACGCCGTCGTGCGAATCGATGGTCAGCTGGTATTGCGGCGACTGCGTTTTGCCTGCGGCTGCAGGCGACGACACAAAGGCGGCTAGACGGCGGAGAACCGCTTGCGCTTGACGCGCTTGGCCCCGGAGGAGGCGATCGTCAGCCGGTGCGTGGCTCCCGCCGGCAGCGGCCCCTTGCCCGCCACCGCCTGACCATGCTTCTCCAGGCTGCGGATGAAAGCCGCCTCTTCCTCCTGCGGCGTCGGATGGGCGAGCCTGACGGCTTTGCGCTGACGCGATGTCATGCGACTAGGATACGCCCGCGTAGCGGGGATTCCAACGCACGGACGTTCGGTTTGTTCAGAATCCGACGCGCGCCTTGCGTCCGCAGAGCTTTTTCGCATCGATATCTTCGGGCACGAGGTAGTCGCGATTGGCGAGCCGGGCCGTGCCGAACGCGTCGAGCAGCAGCTTGCGCATGTCCCGCGCCGGCACTGCTGCCAGCCGCTCGAGCACCGACTCGGTCGGCTCGGGGGGGAACGGCCAGCGGTGCGCGTCGAGGATCTCGTGATACACCGCCAGCGCGATCGTGCGCGCGCCCGCTGCATCGGGCCGTTCGATTGCGTAGACGTTCATCCGGTTGAGGATCGGCTCCGGGATCATCGATTCGTCGTTCGCGGTGGCGATCCAGAGGATGTGCGAAGCATCCATGTCGACGTCGATGAACTCGTCCTTGAAATGCGCGGCGGTGTCGCGCTCGAGCAGCGTGTACAGCGCGCCCATCGGGTCGTAGCGCGAGTCGCCGCCCGCCTTGTCGATCTCGTCGAGCACGACGACCGGATTGGCGAATTCGCCGTCGATCAAGGTGTGCGCGACCTTGCCCGGACGTGCGTTGTTCCATTGCGCCGACGCGCCGGTGAGGATCCATCCGGCGGTCAGCGAGCTCATCGAGACGAACTCGAACCCCGTCCCCAGCGCCTGCGCGAGCTTTTTCGCAAAATAGGTCTTGCCGAGACCGGGTTCGCCCAGCAGCAGGAGCGGGGTGAACTGCACGGCCTCGTTGCCGGCGATGGCCAGCGCCAGGTACTTGCGCAGGTCGTCGACGACACTGGCGAAATTGGGCGAGGTCTCGTGCAATTCGTCGACTGCCGCCGCCGTCGACGGCTTGATGATGTACCGCGAACCGCCGAGCTCGCGCATGCGGTCGTACCAGCTCTTCAGTCCCTCATTGCGCCGGGCCGCGCCATCCTCGGCCGCCCGGTCGACTTCGGCGACCGAGTAGATCGATTGCAGGTCTGCGAGCGCAATGACGGAATCCATGCGGCTTATCTACCTCCGTGAACGGACACATGCACTAACCGTGCCACTGGATAAGGGCTCCGCACGATTCTTACCGCATCCTCCAGCGACTCTGCTCGGTTCCGACGGACTCTACTCTCAAGCGGGCACCGGGATCAACAAATTGATATTGCGAAGCAATCCGCGCCGGCCGCAGACAGTCACGCCAGGGATCGCGCCAGGCCCGGCCGACCGCATGCGGGCCCCGCCCGCCGGGCATCGGCCGCAACTCATTTGCGCTTCTGATAGGTGCCAAGCAGAACGGCCTGGGCGAGCACGTGTCCCTGCATCGCTTTTTCCACCGCCGTCTTGTCGGCGCGCGGCAGCTCGGGCAGCACCGTGTCGAGCGCGTAGAGTTTGTGGAAGTAGCGATGACGGCCGATCGGCGGACACGGGCCGCCGTACCCGGTTCGCTTCCAGTCGTTGACTCCTTCGCGGGTGCCGGCAGGCAGGGCCGACGGCGCCACCGCTTCCGGCAGGCCGCGAGCCGCGGGCGGAATGGCGTAGAGCACCCAGTGCACCCAGGTCATCTTGGGGGCGGCGGGATCAGGCGCGTCCGGATCGTCGACGATCAATGCCAGGCTCTTCGTCCCCGGCGGCACACCGTCCCAGGCGAGGGGCGGCGAAATGTCCTTGCCCTCGCAGGTGTAGAGAGATGGTATTTCCGCGTTGTGCGCGAACGCGGTCGAGCTGATATTCAGGCTCATCGGTGTCTCCTCTCTGGAGATCTGATCGTACGGGCGCCGCCCGAGTTCACTGGCGCAAATACCAACGTGCGCTACAAACTGCCCACCGGCGCGCTTTCTTACAATCGGACGGCCGTGCCGGTGCGATCGAATACTAAGCTGCTGATTCGCAAGCCGTGGCTCGGACGTTGCTAATTCCAGCGCAGCAGTCCGGCGAGGTATGCCGCATCGGTGGCGGGCCCACGCCGGGGGTGGGGAGAGCGAAATCAAAGCACAAATGGATCCGGTCGCACCTGGGGTACGGGGGCAGCTGCGGCCGACGATATACCCGGGCGGAGACCACTACCTCGGCGTGGAGGATCAGCGCGCGTTCGCCACGGCGGTCGCGCGTCAGGGCTATTGGCCGGACGAGTTTCTGCTCGACGTCAAGCGTCTGCCGGGCAAGCGGCCGGCACACGCGCCGACGGCAACGCTGTCGATCACCGTCTGGCATCTGCCGACCGGGCGCGGCGCCACCTATCTCGGCGGTCCGGGCAGAGTCTGGGTCGCCGAGTTTCTGGTCGATCTGCTGGGCGGGACGTTCGGCTAGTCCGTCTCCGTCGCGCGGGGTCACTGTTTCTGTGCGACGACGCGCCCCTGGGCGTTGACGAAGACGTGGTATCGATTGCCGTCCTGGCACGATGCAATGTAGTCGTTGTCGCCCAGCGTCCTGACTTCGGTGACCTGCCCGCAGGGCAGGCCTTGCAGCGCAATCACCGCCGTCAGATCCTTCTTCACGGCCGCGTCGTCGGCGGCCGAGGCGCTCGCGG
Organism: Pseudomonadota bacterium; assembly: GCA_046733075.1. Classification (GTDB taxonomy): domain Bacteria; phylum Pseudomonadota; class Gammaproteobacteria; order Burkholderiales; family Casimicrobiaceae; genus VBCG01. The sequence continues at coordinate 3,610 of JBKPOL010000298.1, forward strand.
CGATCGCTGCAGCGACGGCCAGCGTCGCCAGACTTGCTCGGGTCTTCATCGTTTGCCTTAGCCTCCATCCAGCGATGCGAATTTTGTGCGGTCGGAAAGGATCCCCCAGATCGCCTCGCGCGACGCGACGATTGCCGCCGCCAGCGTCGGATCGCTATCCTGCAGCAGCGCGAGCAGCTTGAGCACCAGAAGATCGAACGGTCGCCGGAGCTCGGCCAGCGTCGTCTTGAGCTTCCCCTGGTAGAACGCGCGGAACTGGCCCAGCAGATCGTCGACCTGGTTTTTGAGCGAGAGCTTGGTCATCACGCCGATCGCCCTGGTCTCTTTGAGCTCGTTTTCCAGAGCCTTGAGGTCCAGCGGAGGCGCCGCCGCTTTCGCAACTGGGGCGGCCTTGGCGGCTGGCGCTGCGGGGGCGGCAGGCGCAACGGGCGCCTTGGCTTGCGGTGCGGCGGGCTTGGCGGCGGGCTTGGCTGGCGCCTGGTCGGGGGCGGACGGTATGGCGGCGGCTGGCGCCGGGCGAGCGGTTGCGG
>JBKPOL010000299.1:0-6712 GCA_046733075.1 Pseudomonadota bacterium
CACGTAATACATGTTCTGCTTGGCGAACAAGTCTCGCGCCGCCTGCAGCCCGCCATAGCTATAGAAGAAGATGTCCCATTCGTGCGGGTAGCGCAGTCCCATCAGATAAGACGACAGGAACGCCGTTGCAGGAAGCTTGCCGGCCCAGTACAGGGTGAACGAGTTCATTGCCTCGAGCACGCCGTTGCGGACGCCGTCGAGCAATTCGAAATCGCCCACGACCTCCTTTGCCGCAAACGGCTTGATCTCGAGCTCGCCGCCGGTCCTTTCCTTGATTGTTCCGGCCCAGGTCTTGAACGTTTGCAGGCCGACGCCAGCCGGCCAGGACGTCTGCACCTTCCAGGTCGTGGTTTCCGCTGCCGCTGCATTGCGTATGAAAGGCGCTCCCGCGATGGCCGCTGATCCTGCTGCCGCAATACCTGCCGTCTTCAGCAGCCGGCGACGCGTGGGTTCGGGCACGACCGTGTCTTGCTGCGAGTTCACGATGTCATCCATGGTTTCCTCCAGAAGTTAGCGTGTTGGCGAACGCCGGTCTTGGCCGGTTGCTAAGCCAGGTTGCACTCGAGGCGTCGCTTTGGCAGCGCGCTCCCCGCCGCGCCATGGTCGGCGTGGCCGCTGCCGGAAGTATCGGAGAAGTACCTCGATCCTGCAACCGGACCGGCCATGATTTCAAGACCAGCCGGCGAATGGCGACCTGCGAGCGCGTCCGGCGCTTCCGCAATGCGGTCGCTCGGGAATGACGCCCAGCTTCCGGGTGTTAACACACCGGCGTCCACGCCGGTTGGCGCCCCCGGCGCTGATGCGCGTCGCTGCGAGTCCCGTTGTGCGCATCGGCGATGCTTCGTGTACACCCAAGCGACGTTGCCACCCGCCTGCATGCAGGAGTAACCTCGTCGGGTCTCTCTAGGCAGCACGAGGAGTCGCCATGCTGGTCAGTGAAATCCTGCGCATCAAGGGCCACACGCTCTTCACGACGCCTCCCGAGCGCCCCGTGCTCGAAGCGGTGGAGGTCATGGCCGAGCATGATATCGGCTCGCTCGTGGTGATGGATCATGGTCGCCTCGCAGGCATGCTGACGTTCGCCGAAGTGCTGCGCGCGCTCGCCGAGCGGCGCGGCTCCCTCGGCGACCTGGCTGTCGCCGACATTAGCGAGCGTGAGCCGTTGACGGCGTCGCCGGGGCTCGACGTTACGGAACTGCGGCGTCGCATGCTCGAGCGTCATGCGCGATACGTACCCGTGATGGATGCGACGACGTTGCTCGGCGTCGTGTCGTTCCACGACGTTGCGAAGGCCGTTTACGAAGAGCAGAGTTTCGAAAACCGCATGCTGAAGAGTTACATCAAGGACTGGCCTGACGAAGAGTCCGCGGCTTGAGTTGCCCACGGCGCCGACGAGAGTCTTAGCCGCGCGCAGTCACGCCTGCAACAGGAACACCGCCGGGCGCCGGTTGAACTGCGCGGGATCGATCTTGCGCCATTCATCCACCGTCCGGCACACCACCGTTTCGCTTGGCAGCGTCAAGTCTGCCGCCACGCATACTCGCGTCTTCCGATCGAGCGTCGCAACCATCGTCGTCACCATCGCTGCATTGCGATACGGTGTTTCGATGAACATCTCGGTGCGCGCTTCGGCACGCGAGCTTTGTTCGAGCCTGCGCACCGCGGTTGCGCGGGCATCCGGCTTGACCGGCAGGTAGCCGTGGAAAGCAAGACGCTGACCATTCATGCCCGACGCCATCAGCGCGAGCAGTATCGCGGAAGGTCCGACGAGCGGAATAACCCGCAAGCCGGCCGCGTGGGCAGCCGCCACGAGCGCTGCACCGGGGTCGGCAATACCGGGGCAGCCGGCGTCGGAGAGCACGCCGACGTCGTGTCCTGTGCGTAGGTCCGCGAGTGCCGCGTCGATCACATCCGTGTCGGGCGCCTGCGGCAGCGCGACGATCGACAGCTGCGCGATCGGACGGGCCACGCTGATTGCCTGGAGAAATGCACGCGCGGTCTTCGGCGTCTCCACGAGCCAATGCGTGAGCGTTCGCGCAACTTCGATCGTGTGGGTCGGAAGCACTGAACTCGGCGGAACGACGCCGAGCAGATTGGGGACGAGGATCAGCGAGCCGGCCACGCCGTGAGCCGCTTTGGCGCGAAGGACAATCTACGGCGCTCCACCTCGTCAATCCGCACGGAAGTCTTCAGGCGAAATCAGCGGCCGCGAGCACATCTAACCCTTCGCTCGCAAGCAACTCGGTGACGGTGATCAACGGCAGGCCGATGAGGGCCGTTGGATCGCTGCTTTCGATCGCGACGAACAGCGCGATCCCGAGTTTCTCGGACTTCACCGCGCCGGCGCAATCGTAGGGACGTTCTCGGCGCAGGTAGGATTCGATCGCCGTGGCCGAGAGCTGTCGGAAGGTGCTTCGGACGTCGACGAGGCGGGCCTGACAGCGCCCGCTCGCCGCGTCGACGAGTGCGACCGCGGTATGGAATACGACGGTGCGTCCGGACAGCGATTGGAGCTGTGCGACGGCGTGTGCGTGATCGCCCGGCTTGCTGAGCGCCACGCCGTCGAGATCGGCGACCTGATCCGAAGCGATTATCAGTGCGTCATCGAATTGCCCAGCCGCTGACTGCGCCTTGGCTTGCGCCAGTCGTTGCGCGGTCGCTGACGGCAACTCGCCGAGGCGCGGGGATTCATCGACGTTCGGTGATGTGACGTCGAAGGGGTAGCGAAGGCGCTCGAGCAGTTGCCTGCGGTACGGCGACGTCGAAGCGAGCACGAGGCGCTTGTGGCGGTTCTCCATTGTTTTTACAGATAATTTTTGACAGCGGCAGGTCGTCGCGGTAAGATTCTACGTTTTCCGCCGACCGCCGGAAGCGAGCGTCGCAGAAGACCTGCGCGGCGGACACCAACGCCATGCCCACCCGACACGAGAACGCCGGGCCGAAGCTCGATGCTTTCCGGTTGGCCAAGGAGCACGGCGTCCTCGAAGGAAGCGTTGATGCACACACGCTGCCGCGCGTGGACGACGTGTTGGGCCAAGGCCCGGCCACAGTCGAGTGGCGCATCGAAGGAAGCGAAGATGCAGACGGCCGTGCGGCATTGGACATCGAAGTTAGCGGGGCCGTCTCGCTGACGTGTCAGCGTTGCCTCGACGACTTCGCATGGCGGATTGCGCAACGGACCGAAGTGCTGCTCGCTCATGACGAGCAGGAACTCGAGGCGCTCGATGCGCAAAGCAGCTCGGAAGTCGTGCTCGCTGGGAAGCCGATGTGGGCGCTGGCGCTCGTCGAGGATGAGCTCCTGCTTGCGCTGCCGTTTGCGCCACGGCATCCCGACGACGCCTGCTCACCCGTGGACGGCGCGTAGTACGGCGTGTCGCCGGGCGACGGCTCCCAACGAGGACAGTCGCGCGGTTCGCGAAATAGCGCCGTGAGTTTTGATATGACAACCAGGAGAGCATGATGGCAGTTCAGCAGAACAAGAAGTCGCCGTCGAAGCGCGGCATGCATCGCGCGCACGATTTCATGGCGAAGCCGTCGCTGGGCGTCGAGCCCGTCAGCGGCGAAGTGCATTTGCGGCATCACATCAGTCCGAGCGGTTATTACCGGGGCAAGAAGGTCATCAGGACCAAAGCGGACGAGTGATCGACGCTCGCCTGCTGGCGTTCCGGAGCGCCGTCATTTCTGCGCGCTCGTTCCCACGTGCCGACGCGCATGACACGTCGTTTGTGCGCGCGTCGTTGACGCGACGCTGACCTGACGCTGCGGCGGCATTCATGCGCGTCACGGTAGCCGTGGATGCGATGGGCGGTGACCACGGCCCGTCCACGACGGTGCCCGCCTGCGTCGACTTTCTCGCTGCAGCACCTGAAGCGCGCGTCGTGCTGGTTGGCGCCGCCGAGCAGCTCGAAGCGTTGCTCGCGAAGACGTTGCCCTCGTTGCGCGAGCGCATCACGATTCGCGCCGCAAGCGAAGTTGTCGACATGGACGAGCCTCCCGCCGAGGCATTGCGACGGAAGAAGGATTCATCGATGCGCGTCGCGATCAATCTCGTGAAGGAGGGCGCAGCCGATGCATGTGTCTCGGCTGGCAACACGGGTGCGCTGATGGCGATTGCCCGGTTCGTCCTCAAGACGCTGCCGGGCATCGACCGGCCTGCGATCGCCTCGCCGTTGCCGACGAAGACCGGCGCGACGCTCGTGCTCGATCTCGGCGCGAACGTCAACTGCACGCCAGATCATCTGGTGCAATTCGCGGCAATGGGCAGTGCGCTTGCCTCCGCCGTCAGCGGCATCGAGCGGCCGTCCATCGGCCTGCTCAATATTGGCGAAGAGGACATCAAAGGCAGCGATCCCGTCAAGCAGGCGGCCGAGCTCTTGAAGGGATCGACCCTCAACTACTACGGCAACGTCGAAGGCGACGACATCTACATGGGGACGACCGACGTCGTCGTTTGCGACGGCTTCGTCGGCAACGTGATGCTGAAGACGTCGGAAGGGCTCGCGCACATGCTCTACGAGTTCCTCAAGACCGAATTCACCCGCAACCTCCTCACGAGAATTGCGGCGGCCGTCGTCTATCCCGTTCTGAAGTCGTTCAAGCGGAGGATCGATCCGCGGCGCTTCAACGGCGCGACGCTCGTCGGCTTGAAAGGTGTCGTCATCAAGAGTCACGGCGGCGCCGACGCTTTCGCATTCACCAACGCCTTGCAGCGTGCTGCGGCCGAGGTCGAGCACGGCGTCCTCGAAAAAATCACGCAGCGGATCTCGGAGATGTCCAGTCCTCGACCGTCCAACGGCGATACTGCCGGGCCGTTGCGAGCGCATGCCTAGCCGCATCGCCGGCACCGGCCGGTATCTGCCCGACCGCGTCGTATCGAACGGCGAGCTTGCCGAGCGCGTCGCGACGAGCGACGAATGGATTCGAACGCGCACCGGCATTCGTCAGCGGCACATTGCGGCGGATGGCGAGCAGACATCCGACCTCGCGTTGGCCGCTTCGCGTCAGGCGCTCGCGGCCGCGTCGCTTGCCGTCGAAGATCTCGACCTGATCATCGTGGCAACGACGACGCCGGACGTCGTGTTCCCGTCGACCGCGTGCATTCTGCAGGCGAAGCTTGGCTCACACGGCGGTCCGGCGCTCGACGTGCAGGCGGTGTGCTCGGGATTCGTATACGCGCTCGCCATTGCCGACCGGATGATCGAGGGCGGCCTTGCCCGCAATGCGCTCGTCGTCGGCGCCGAGATCTATTCGCGAATTCTCGACTGGAAAGATCGCGGCACGTGCGTGCTTTTTGGCGACGGCGCGGGCGCGGTCGTGCTCATGGCCTCCGAGGAGCCTGGAATCCTCTCCGCGCACCTGCACGCCGACGGGCGCTACAAGGACATCCTGTGCGTTCCCGGGCAGGTGAACCGCGGCTCGGTCGTCGGCACGCCGTTCGTGCACATGGACGGACACGCCGTTTTCAAATTCGCCGTGAAAGTGCTAGCCGACGTTGCGCATGAGGCGCTGCGCGCCAATGGCAAGACTCCCGCGGACATCGACTGGCTCATTCCGCATCAGGCGAACATCCGCATCATGGATGCGACTGCCCGCAAGCTGGAGTTGCCGCTTGGCAAGGTCATTTCGACCGTTGATGTGCACGCGAACACGTCCGCCGCGTCGATTCCGCTTGCGCTCGACGTCGCCGTGCGCGACGGACGCATTGTGAACGGCCAGCATCTGATGCTCGTCGGCGTGGGCGGTGGCTTTACGTGGGGCTCGGTGTTCGTTCGTTGGTGATGGGCTTGCGCATCTTGCATACCGGGTCGTGGAAGGTGAATCGATGAGCGTCGCATTCGTATTTCCCGGACAGGGGTCGCAGCAGATCGGCATGATGGACGGGTTTACCGATGACGCCGCGGTCAGGGCGACGTTTGCGGAAGCGTCTGAAGTCCTCGGTGACGACCTGTGGCAACTCGTACAGCACGGGCCGGCGGACGCGCTTAATCTAACGCGCAACACGCAGCCCGTGATGCTGACGGCCGGGATTGCCGTTTGGCGCGCATGGCAAGCGAGCGGCGGGGCTCGTCCCGCGTTCATGGCCGGGCACAGCCTCGGGGAATATACGGCCCTCGTCGCGGCAGGCGCGCTCGCGTTCGAAGACGCGGTGCCGCTCGTCCGCTTTCGTGCAGAAGCGATGCAGGATGCGGTTGCAGCGGGCGTTGGCGCGATGGCAGCGATCATGGGCGGGGAAGACAATGCAATCGCCGAAGCGTGTCGCGAAGCCGCGCAGGGCGAAGTGGTCGAGCCGGTCAATTTCAACGCCCCCGGGCAAGTGGTGATTGCAGGCAACAAGTCGGCGGTCGAGCGGGCGATGAAGGGAGCGAAGGCACGGGGCGCCAAACGCGCGCTGCTCCTGCCGGTATCGGCACCTTTTCACAGTTCATTGTTGAAGCCGGCCGCCGAGCGGCTCGCATCGCGTCTTGCGCAGGTCGACATCCAGCCTCCGTCGGTCCCCGTCGTTCACAACGTCGACGTGGCGACGCACGCCGAGCCCGGCGACATCAGGCGAGCGCTTGCGCAGCAGGCGGCAAACCCCGTACGGTGGACCGAAACGATTCGCATGCTCGTCGCAAACGGGGTTACGCACGTCGTCGAGTGCGGACCTGGCAAGGTGCTGACCGGTCTCGCGCGGCGTATCGATGAGTCGCTGACGGCCGTCGCACTCTCGGAC
>JBKPOL010000300.1:0-18695 GCA_046733075.1 Pseudomonadota bacterium
GTGCTTCATTGTCAAGTAAAGGCTTCGCTCGCCGCTTCCCTGGCTCGGTGTCGGCGTTGTGCTCGTCGGCGGCGCTTGCCATGGCTGACCCTAAAGTGTGGCGCCGGTCCGGCATGCGCATGCTCCGCGAACACTGGGACAAGCTTGCCCCCGCCGGTAACGTCCGGACGGTCGTGCCCAAGCTCGCGACGCAGACGCTCCGCGTCGGAGCGTCTGGAGGCGCCTCGATCGACGATCTGCAGGCGACGACGGTCCGGCTCGAAGGCTCCGGTGCGCTGAAGGCGGAGCTTGGCGGGGTCGACGAGCAACTCGTATCGATCTCGGGGCGGGCTCGTACCCGCCGAGCGGTTGCGCGCGACAACGCGAACGTGTCGGTAAGCAGCGTCGCCAAGGTCGTCGTGAAGGTCGAGCGCAGGCTTCGCGCAAGCAGCTCCGGCGCCGGCCTCATCGAATACCTCGGCGATCGGACGGTCATCGAGGAAGTGAGCGGCATCGGTCGCGTCAAGCGGCGGGACTCGTCTGCCGTTCCCGGCGTGCGCATCGCGGGGCGATGCGCAGCGCTCCATCTTCGCATGCGCGTTGACTGCCTCGGAGTGCAGCGAACGCCCGCGGCATTCCGGGCGATGCGCCGTGCTCCATGCTCGTAAGCGCGTTGACTGTTTCTTAGTGCAGCGAACTCCCCGCGGCATCCGCGCCCTTGAACAGCAAGGGACCGCCGGTAACCGGGTCCGCATCGGGGTGAATCCCGCCACGCACCTCGATGTGCTCCACGCGACAATCGCGGAGCAACGTTACGAGCATCGCCGCGACGTCATGCACCGGTTCGTACGGGTACATCGGGCATCGAAAACCCTCGGCCTCACGTGCGGCGAACGGCGATGACAGCGACAGGCGAAGTTCGCCTCCGCCGGCAGCTTCCGCGCACCGGTGTGCGCTGATCACCGCATACGGTTCTCCGACGCTTGCGCGAAACTTGCGGATGGCGTTGCTCGCGAACAGTTGTGCGGCAACTTCACGCCGTGCCGCCCGTCCGCTGAGAAGCGCGCCCACCGGGCGCTCGGCGGGCCTCGGGAGTGCAAGCAGCGACACGCGGGGGGCACGCAGATCGCGAGCCAGCAGCTCCGCGAAAGGGATTCCCCACTGCACGATCGACGAGTTCGCCAAAGGATCGGCGCGCGGCACGGTGAGCACCGCGCCGAGCGCGAACCGCAAGTGCACGCGTTCGCTTGGCGTGTCTACGACGATGGGTTTCGGCTCGACATCGACGGCCGCCGCGACCGGGCCGTCGCCGTCATGCAGGACGTTACGTGCAAGCAGGCGAGGAAGCGCGTGCACGTCGAGGGCATCGGCGCCGACCAGTGCCGACGACAGCGCGAACGTCTTTGCACCGGCGAGCTCGTTCGCGTCGCGCAGCAAGTCTTCGAGCGGGTGAGCCTGCGAAATCGCGCCGGGCAACACGACCGGCGCGGACGCACGATCGAGCGCCGCCACGAGAATGATCGGGATCGCGAACAGCGTCGTGTGCAAAACCTCCGTTTGCGCGGGCGTGCCGCGCTCGATGCCGGCGAGCAGGCGCCACAGATGCCGCGCAACCGCGACCGACGGCGTCGTGGCGAATGCGCTCGCGAGCCCGGCGGCGTCTTCGCTCATCCACGTTGTGATCGTCCGCACCGCTTGTGCGTTCAACAGCGCTTCGTCACGCGACGTCGTGGATTCCAGTGCGTTCGCCACGACGCGATGCAATTCCGTGGCGCGTGAAGAGGCGTCGGCGGCAGTCGGTCCTAACGCGACGCTCGGGTTCGCCGGCCATGTGCGCGGATCGGGGAGGTCGGCAGCGGACATGCGCTTCGATTCTCGCACGGCAGGAAGCGCACGCTAGAATCCGGCCCTTGTTCTCCGGCACGCCCCCTGAGATGCGCGTTTCGAAGTTCTACTTGAGCACACTGAAGGAAGCGCCCGCCGAAGCGGAGGTCACGAGCCAGAAACTGATGCTTCGCGCGGGGCTGATCAAGAAAGTCTCGTCGGGGATCTACAGCTGGATGCCCCTCGGATTGATCACGCTGCGCAAAGTCGAGCAGGTCGTGCGCGAGGAGATGAACCGCGCCGGCGCGCTCGAATCGTATCTGCCGCATGTGCTTCCTGCCGAGCTGTGGGAGGAGACCGGGCGCTGGGACAAGTTCGGTCCCCTGCTCTTGAAGATCAAGGATCGCCAGCAGCGCGATTTTCTGTTCGGCCCCACGCACGAGGAGGTCGTGACCGACATCGTGCGCAAGGACATCCGCAGCTATCGGCAACTGCCGGTCAACCTGTACCAGATCCAGGTGAAGTTTCGCGACGAGATCCGGCCCCGGTTCGGGGTCATGCGCGGCCGCGAATTCCTGATGAAGGACGCATATTCGTTCGACGTCGATCGCGACGCCCTGATGACGTCGTATCGCGCGATGTACGACGCGTACGCACGGATCTTCACGCGCCTCGGACTGCGCTTTCGCGCAGTCGAGGCCGACACCGGCGCCATCGGCGGATTCGCATCCCATGAGTTCCAGGTGCTCGCGGAATCGGGCGAAGACGCCATTGCCTACAGCAACGAATCGGGCTACGCCGCGAACGTCGAGCAAGCGGACGCTGTGGCGCCTCGAACAGCGCGACCGCCACCCGCCGAGTTGATGCAAAAGGTCCCGACCCCGGGTCGATCGACGTGCGAGGAAGTTGCCGAATTGCTCGGCCTGCCGCTCTCACGCACCGTCAAGTGCCTGCTTATTCATGCCCAGGATCGCGTGCAGATGCTGCTCGTCCGCGGCGATCACATGGGCAACGAAGTCAAGATCGGCAAGCTGCCGAACCTCGGCGCGTGGCGGTGGGCAAGCGAAGCCGAAATCGTTGCCGCCACCGGTTGCAGACCAGGGTATCTCGGTCCAGTCGGCATTCCTGCCGACATGCCGCTCGTCGCCGATCGACAGGTCGCCGCGATGGCCGATTTCGTGTGCGGCGCAAACGAGGCCGGGTATCACCTGCGCGGCGTGAACTTTGGCCGCGACTCCCGAGAACCGGACGTTGTCGCCGACATCCGCAACGTGGTCGACGGCGATCCCTCTCCCGACGGACATGGCACGCTGTCCATCGTGCGCGGCATCGAGGTCGGACACGTGTTCGCGCTCGGCGACGTGTACTCTACAGCGATGGGCGCGACGTATCTGGACGCCAGCGGTCACTCGCATGTCATCCAGATGGGGTGCTATGGGATCGGCGTCACGCGAGTCGTCGCCGCGGCCATCGAGCAGAACCACGATGAACGCGGTATCGTATGGCCCCCGGCGATGTCACCGTTTGCAGTGGCGATCGCGCCGATAGGCTATGAGCGGAACACGGCTGTTCGGGAGCACGCCGACCGGCTGCACGACGAACTGGCCGATGCAGGCGTCGAGGTCCTGCTGGACGATCGGGGCGAGCGCCCTGGCGTAATGTTTGCTGATCTGGAGCTGATCGGCATTCCGCATCGCATCACGATCGGGGAGCGGGGCTTGAAGGAAGGCACTGTGGAGTATCAGTCTCGGCGCCGGGGCGACAGCAGCAAGGTGGCGATCGCCGACATGATGTCCTTCGTGATGCAGCGTATCGACGGCGCGTAGTGGGAGACCACCGTGCAGGCCCGCGTGACATGGGACGCGGAAAAGGGAGAAGCATGACGACGCAGTACGGCAAACGGCGCTTGCGCAGCAAGATCGTCGCGCGCGCGATTGTCGCGATCATCTTTGTTGCATTGCCGCTTGCCGCCACGGCGGGCGCACAAGTCGAGGAACGCCTCGCAGCGTCCGTCGTCAGCGGAATGCAGCGCGCGATCGGGGACAATCCAGTCCCGCGTGATTACGTCGATCGTCCCGGCGTTCGCGCGTGGCTCACTGACATGTCGCGCAAGCTCGCGACCCGCTTCCCGGATTACATCGCGCGCGACGAGTTCCTCGCCACCGTGCATTACGAAGCGGTACGAGCGGGACTCGATCCCCAACTCGTGCTCGGCGTGATCCATCATGAAAGCAATTTCCGCAAATACGCGGTGTCGGTCGCCGATGCTCGCGGCTTCATGCAGGTAATGCCCTTCTGGGTGCGGCTGATCGGCACGCCGGACCAGAACCTGTTCCAGCTGCGCGTGAACCTGCGTTACGGCTGCACGATCCTGCGCCACTATCTGGATGTCGAAAACGGCGACGTGTACCGCGCGCTCGGCCGCTACAACGGCAGCCTCGGACGGCCCGAGTACCCGAGCGCTGTCATGGCCGCCGCCGAACGCTACCGAGCGGATCCCGCGTCAGTCGCAGCAGTCCGCACCGCAACCGCCGTCTCCCCGCGCTGAATCATCTGAAGTGATCGAGTCGGGCGCGGGACCCTGCGCGCGTGCTCGTTATCGAGGGCGTTTCGCGCCTTCTCCAACCGGCCCGCTCCACTTCGGATCGCTTGTCGCTGCAATGGCGAGCTATGCCGATGCGCTCGCCGCCACAGGCGAATGGCTGCTGCGCATGGAGGACGTCGATGTGCCGCGCGCTCGGCCGGGCGCAGCCGATGCGATTGTCGCCGCGCTCGACCGCCTCGGCTTCGAATGGACGGGCAACGTCTGGCGGCAAGCGGACCGCACAACGCATTACGAGCAAGCGCTCGAGCGTCTCCGCGCGCAGGATGCGATCTATCCGTGCGTGTGCACGCGCAGCGAGCGCGTGCGCGACCCAATCGGCCGCATCGGCGAGCGCGTGTATCCGGGAGTGTGCGCAGCGAATTTCGATGCTTCCCGCGCGAAGCGCAGGCGCTCCGCGATGCGCGTGCGCGTGCCGGCGTCGATCGTCGGCTTCACCGATCGATTGCAAGGTCCCGTCGAGCAGCAGCTTGCGGCCGACGTCGGCGATTTCATCGTACGACGAAGTGATGGCCTGTTCGCCTACCAGCTTGCCGTCGTGGTCGACGATGCCGAGCAGGGCATCACCGATGTCGTGCGCGGCGCCGACCTCCTCGCATCGACGCCTCGACAGATCTTTCTGCAACGCACGCTCGGCTTTTCTACGCCGCGTTATCTGCACGTTCCCGTGGCGGTCGACGCACACGGCAGGAAGTTGTCGAAACACCTGGGCGCGCGGGCGCTGCCGGATGCGCCGCTCGACGCGCTGCTTTCAGCGTGGCGATTTCTCGATCAGCCTGGGCCTTCCGAGATGCCCTCCACGGTGGCCGAATTCTGGGCGTGGGCGCGCGTGCACTGGACGGCCTCGCGATTGCCGCCGGTTTCAATGCTGCCCGCGCCGGCCGCGTATAATTAGGGCCGACAACTCGCTGCGCATCGCGAGGCAGCGAATGCACGAAGAACGATGCCTCGCAGGCCCGGGATACCGTTGCGGTTCCCGCAAGCGGTCGGCAATCCAACCATCCGTTCCGGCATGACCACCCTCGTTGTCGTCCGCAAGGGCGATTCCGTCGCCATCGCTGCCGATTCGCTGACGACGTTCGGCGACACGAAGCTCGCCGCGGTGCACGATCGCACGTTCGACAAGATCGTTCGTCACCGCGAAACGTACATCGGCCTCTGCGGTTCCGCCGCTCATCAGCTCGTGTTCCAGAGCCTGCTTGCGAAGCATCCCGACCTCGACTTCTCGGACAAGGCCGCGATCTTCGAGACATTTCGCACGCTGCATCCGATTCTGAAGGAGCAGCATTACCTGAATCCGAAGGAGGAAGAGGACGACCCGTACGAGTCGACGCAGATCACGGCGCTGATTGCCAACGCCAACGGCATCTTCGGCGTGTTCTCGATGCGCGAGGTATTCGAGTACACGCAATTCTGGGCGGCAGGCTCCGGGCGCGAATTCGCGCTCGGCGCGATGCAGGCACGGTATGGCCAGCTGCGAAGCGCCGAGGCCGTTGCACGTGTCGGCGTCGAGATCGGTGCGACGTTCGACAAGAACTCCGCGTTGCCGATGACGGTATATACGATGCCGCTGTCGCGGGCGTGACCACGATGGATGCGGAAGATGACATCGATGCGCTGCTGCCGTTCGTGTTCGAGCACGCGAGTGTCCGCGCCGCGCTGATCCGGCTGTCGAGGACGAGCCGGGAAATCCTCGCTTGTCACCCTTATCCAGCGCCGCTCGCGCGTGCGCTTGCCGAGTCGGTCGCGGCGTCCGCGCTGCTCGCGTCGACGCTCAAGCTGAACGGTAGTCTGGTGGTTCAGCTGTCCGGCGACGGTCCCGTCAGCCTCATCGTCGTCGAGTGCGACGATGGATTGCATGTGCGGGCCACGGCGCGATGGAACGAGGCGCTCGTCGCAGAGCTCGGCGCCGACGCCTCGCTGTGTGCGCTCGCCGGCGGTCCGTCGCACGGAAGACTGACGCTAACGCTGGACCCGCGCAGCATCGAAGGGCTCTACCAGGGCATCGTCAGCCTCGACACGACGTCGATCGCAGCATCGATCGAGCATTATCTGCAAACCTCCGAACAGCTCCCGAGCCGGCTCTGGCTGCGAGCCGACGAGAGCTCGGTCTTCGGCTTGTTGCTGCAACGCCTGCCCGAATCGGGCGCGAGCGATGACGGTACGTGGTTGCGCATTGCCAGCGAAGCCGATGCAGCCTGGAACCGTGCGCTCGCGGCCCCCACTTTCACCGCGGTGCTTGGCACGCTGTTTCCGTACGACGACCTGCGGATGTTCGATTCGCGCCCTGTGACGTTTCAGTGCAAATGCTCGCTCGCGCGCGTCGTGCGAGCGTTGCGGATCGCCGGACGCGACGAGGTGGACGCCGCCGTCGCCGAGCGTGGCCTGGTCGAGGTCACGTGCGAATTCTGCAACCGTCGCTACACGTTCGCTCCTGACGAAGCGCGTGCGCTGATCGACAGCCCGTCGCCTTCCCCAGCCGCCCGCCCGTGAGCGCGCGACGACCATTCGACAAGGGAGGATCGAACGGATGAGCATTTATACGCCACGGCATTTCGAGATGTCCGATCGCGCGGCCGTTGCCCGGCTGATGCACGACCATCCCTTCGCGACGCTGATCACGCCGGTCGCGCCGGAGCCGATGATTTCGCATGTGCCGCTGCTGCTCATCGCCGGCTGCGAGCCCCATGGCACGCTCATCGGTCACATGGCGCGGGCCAATCCGCACTGGCGGAGCGCCTCGGGCGTGGAGTCAATCGCCGTATTCCACGGTCCGCACGCGTACGTTTCCCCTGCATGGTATGACGTGCCGTCGCAGGCAGTGCCGACGTGGAATTACGCCGTCGTGCACGCCAGCGGGACGCTCGACGTGATCGAAGACGCCGTCGAAACGCGACGCGTCCTGGAAGCGCTCGTCCATCGATTCGAGGCGAACCGCGCCGATCCCTGGCAATTCGCGATGCCGGAGCGCCAGCGCGATGCGCTCGTCGGCGCGATCGTCGCCTTTCGGATCAGGATTCGGCGGCTTACCGGGAAATTCAAGTTGTCGCAGAATCGCGACGAGAACGATCGCGAGCGCGTCACCCGCGCCTTCGAGGACGCAGCGGACGCGGAATCGATCGCGGTCGCCCGATGGATGCGCGAATACCTGCCGCTTCCCACGCGCGGATGAAACGAAAAGGCGCCGAGCGAGGCCCCGAGAGCGAGGAACGAGGCAGCGCCGTCGTTCGACTCGACAAGTGGTTGTGGGCCGCGCGGTTCTATCGGACCCGCGCGCTCGCGGTTGCCGCCATCGAAGCGGGTCACGTGCGCGTGAACGGCGAGCGCGTCAAGCCGTCGCATGCGATTCGTGCGATGTCGCGCGTTCGCGTACGCAAGGAAGCGCTGACGTTCGAGGTCGACGTCGTCGATGTTTCCGACCGGCGCGGATCGGCCGCGGTGGCCGCGACTCGCTACAGGGAGTTACCCGAGAGCGTCGCTGCGCGCGAGGCTATCCTCGCCGAGCTTCGTGCGGCAAGAGCCGTTCATCCGCCTGCACGACCGACGAAACGAGAGCGCCGAAAGCTCGAGGATTTTCTGAACGAGCCTTGAGACGGGAGATTCCGTGTACTTGCGGCAGTTTGCGGGTCAGCAGAGCCGCATTGCAGCAAGATCGAGAATCAGATCGGGCTGTCTGTATGCGGCGAAGACGAGCCATGCGAGTACAGCCGCGCCTATCAGCGCGACCGCATGCCACGCCATGCGCCGGCGATCGACGCCGGTTGCGCCGGCGCGTTCGAGGGCCACGCCGCCTGCGTATTCACGGGAATCCATCCCGCAAATCTACGCCGTTTGCGACTCTCCCGGCAAGTCAGGAACGCGCGTAACCGGCGCCGCGGGCAACACGCCGCGTGCGCGGAGCGTCGCCATCACCGAGTTGAAATCGGCGGCGGCTTGAACGTTATCGATGGGCTTCGCGAGCAGATTCACTGCACGACCGCTGACGATCAGGGGCAAGTTCGCGGGCAACGAGCGGCGCAGGCAACGAATTTCCTGCCCTGCGATCTTGCCCGATATGCCGCGATCGAACAGAAGCACTACGAGCGCGGCGTTGTAAGCCTCGGCGGCGCCTGCGATTTCCTGTGCGGGCACGCCGGTGCCGAGCGTCAGGCAGTTAATGCCTTCGGTGAAGAGCAGCAACTCGAGAATCGCAAGACCGAGCTGGTTGGGATCGTTGGGCGGCGTTGCGAGCAGTATCTGGCGGGCGTCGCGGGTCGGACGCACGAGCCGGGTCACATCACGCAGTAGGCGCTGCGCAAGATCGCAGAAGCGCAGCTCCTGATAGGTCTGCATCTCGCCTCGCACGACGCGTTCGTGCACCGCTTCGTTCAACGGAATCAGGGTCTGTTCGAGAAACTTGCGCAGGCCCTGTCCAACCAGGAGCTTCGACAGGTGATTCTGCATCTCACCGACGCGGTGCTCGGCCAGAAGCCGCACCGCGCTCGAGATCTCGACCGGCAACGGCGCCGGCTCCGCGACGGCAAGTCCCACCATCGACTGCAGCGCCGAATCTGCGAGCGGTACGACCGCACCTGCTCGCCAGCCTTCGGAGAGCAGCTGCTTGATGAGCTTGAGCCGTGCGACCTGATCGGCGGGATATACCCGGTCCCCGAACGTATCGCGCAGCGGCGCAGGGAAGCCATATCGGCGTTGCCACATATAGAGTTGCTCGCGGCGGAGCCCGGTGATGCGCACGACCTCGCGAATGTGCAGCGCGCCTGCCGGCTCGCCGGCGGAAGCGGCCGCAGGCGAATTCGCCGGCATTCCGGTTGCATCCTGGCGCCGCGACGGCGCCTCGATGAGGATTCCCATTGACTTCTTCCCTTAACGTTCTCGGTTTGAGCGACGCAAACTGTCCACAACAAATACAGGCACGCCTTTCGAGGTGTTTCGCTGCTTCCGCGCATCACCGCGATTCACGCTGTTGTGTGCACTCAGACACGGTTATGCAGGATGCGTGCCATGCTTCGCCGCGTTCGGACACGCGTAGCCGTTTGACCCGACGAACGTGGGTGCGAAACTTGCACGCCGTGAACCTCGCAATTTCCGAGGGCGGTCGGTACCGCGGTTTTCACTCTCACCGCGCAATAGGGCCGGTTTCCCACATTCGCCGTTTCTGCGCGGCTCTGTGACGCTCTGCGACGCACGATGTTCGGTTTCGGCAAGTCGAACAAGGATCCACTGTCCGACGTCAGGGCGGCCGACCGCTGGTTGTCGACCCTCCCGGGTGGGGATACCCTCGCCGTTCATTCGGACGTCATGGCTCAACTCGAACGCGTCGCGGGCCAAACGACCGAACGGACGCCGCATCGGCTTCGTGCAGTGTTCCATGTCGATGCGCAAACCGGCACGCAGCGCCGAGCCCTGATCGCACAGTACATCGAGCATGCGAGCCGCAGCTCGAAGATCGAGAACCAGCTCTGGACGGCGCTCTTCGGACTGACGCAGAGCTTTCTGCATACTTATCAGTCGTTCGCGCGCGAGATCGCCGATCATCCGCAAAACCGCCGGTGGCACGACCTGTTGCCGGAGCTCGTGTGCCGGCAGATCGTGCATCTCGCCCTCGACGCGCGCGTGCGGTTGTTCCGTTACGAGCAGTGGATTCCGGCGAAATGGGCCGAGCTGCACGCGCTGATGGCGCTAGCGTGCGGAGAGCAGATCGAGCGGCGGCTCGTCACGATGAACGAATCGACGACGACGACGATCGAGCACGAGTTCTTGCGTGCCCTCGTCCTGCAGCTCATGAATGCCGGCAGTCTCACCGCACGTCAGGTCGAGTTCATCTGGGGAGAACTGGACGACTGGTGCGCCCCGCTCCGATTGACGCTCGAACCGGACGCCGCCAATGCGTTCTTCGTGGACCTCGCCGGGCGCGAAGGACTTCGTCGTCGCAAATCGGGACCGCTCGAAGGCCGCGTGCTGTTTCTCGACACACGGCCGCTGCATGCGGTCATGGTCCAGCACCTGGTCACGCTCGAGCAGAAGATCAAGAACGAGCCGCTGTCGAACCGCACGGCCCGGCGCAGCGAGCAGCTCACGCTGTTCACGAAGCTCGCCGCCCAGGTCGACCCCGAGTTCAAGCCGTTTGCACGTCGAGGCGAGCGCATCGTCACGAGCGGCAATGTCGATGCGATCGTCGGCTTTCAGAAGATCGCGAGCTATTTCAAGGAGGAGGCGCACCAGCCGATCCCCCTTGCCGACACGATTGGCGAGAGCTTCGACAGCACGATGGACATCGCCGTCTTCGGCCGCATCAGGGACGAGCCGACGCGTCGCAACGAGCTCGCGCGGCGACGGATCGGCGCGCATGCCGCGCCCGGCGGTCCATGGGAAGCGAAGGATGTGTCGCAGACGGGCTTCAAGCTCGTTGCGCCGATCCAGGTTGCAAACGCGGTTACGCTCGGCACGCTGGTCGCGATCCATCCGCATGGTCAACCGCGGTGGACGCTCGGCATCATTCGTCGCATGAAGCGCACGGCCGCCGATCGTGCCGAGATCGGCCTGCAAATCATTGCCGACACCATCTCGGCGGTCGAGCTTGCGGAACAGCGCAAGCGCACCGCTGATGAATATTCGATCGAAGGCGAGGGCACGACGATCAACGGCCGTCGCTTCGGTGCATTGCTGCTCGCGCTTCGCGCGCGCGATGGCGAGCCGATGGTGCAGTCGCTGATCGTGCCCGCGGTCGAATATCAGTCCGCGAAGCGCTATCGCCTCACCACGGCGAAGACCGACTACTCGATCCGCTTCGGCCGGCTGATCGAGCAGCAGCCCGACTGGATCTGGACGGCGATCGAGCCGCTGCAATCCGGAACGCGCAGCGATCCTCTGGCCTCGGCGGGAACCGCCAGCTCGTCGTAGCGACGACGCCGCCGCAGGCCTTCGCGGCTACGCCAGCACGTCGTTCTATACTGACGCATGAGCGCCGTCGACCGCTACGCGGAGATTCACGCCGCCTACCGGTGGGATGTCCCGAGCGACTTCAATATCGCGGAGGCTTGCTGCGGTCGCTGGGCATCGGACCGCGCGCGCTTCGCGCTCTATTGGGAGGATGAAGACGGCTCGCGAGCCGCGCTGACGTTCTGGGATCTGCAGCAGCACGCGAACCGTCTTTCCAATGCGCTGACGAGCGCCGGGATCCGGCGTGGGGACCGCGTCGCGATCCTCCTGCCGCAGCGCCCGGAGACGATCGTTGCGCACCTCGCCGTGTATCAGATCGGCGCGGTTGCCGTGCCGCTGTCGTTCCTGTTTGGACCGGAAGCGCTTCAGTACCGCTTGCAGAACAGCGCCGCGAAGGCGGCTTTCGTCGACCCGCAGTCGCTGCCGAATCTCGCCCCGATCCGCGGCAGTTGCAATGCGCTCGAACTCGTCGTCGGCGTCGCCGGAGCGGCCGGTCATCGAATCGAATCATGGGAAGCGCTGCAATCCGCGTCGCGCCACTTCACTCCGGTGCAAACGCGTGCGACCGACGCCGCCGTGCTGATTTACACGAGTGGCACGACGGGACCGCCCAAGGGCGCATTGATGCCGCAGCAGTGCCTGATCGGCAACCTGCCGGGCTTCACGCATTCGCACGACGGCTATCCGCAACCGGGCGATCTCTTCTGGTCTCCCGCGGATTGGGCGTGGACGGGCGGACTGATGGACGCACTCCTGCCCACGCTGTACTTCGGACAGCCGATCGTCGGATACCGCGGACGCTTCGACGCCGAGCGCGCATTGCGCCTCATCGAGCGCTATCAGATCCGCAACACGTTCCTGTTTCCCACTGCGCTGAAGCTGATGATGAAAGCGTATCCGCGCCCGCGCGATCAGTTCGACATCAACCTGCGCAGCGTCATGAGCGCCGGAGAAGCGGTTGGTACCACGGTGTTCGAATGGGCGCGCGACGCGCTCGGCGTGACCATCAACGAGATGTTCGGGCAAACCGAGATGAATTACATCGTCGGCAACTCGCACACATTGTGGCCGGCGCGGCCGGGCTCGATGGGCAGGCCGTATCCCGGACACCGGATCGCTGTCCTCGACGATGCAGGCAATCCATTGACACCCGGTGAAGCAGGGGAAATTGCCGTGCATCGCCATGCGCCGGACGGCACGCTCGACCCCGTGTTCTTCCTCGAGTATTTCGGCAACCGCGAAGGGACCGAGCGCAAGTTCACCGGCGACTGGTGCCGTACCGGCGATATCGCAGTCGCGGATGCCGAGGGCTATCTGTGGTACCAGGGACGCGCGGACGACATGTTCAAGTCGGCGGGCTACCGCATCGGTCCCTCCGAGATCGAGAACTGCCTCGTCAAGCACCCGGCGGTCGCCAACGCCGCGGTCGTTCCTTCACCGGACGAGGTGCGGGGCAACGTCGTCAAGGCCTTCATCGTGCTTGCACCCGGATTCGCGCCCTCGCCCGCGCTTGAAAGCGATATCGCAGGGCACGTGAGGCAGCATCTCGCACCGTACGAATATCCGAAAGAGATCGAGTTCATCGACGCGCTGCCGATGACGACGACGGGCAAGGTGCAGCGGAAGGTCCTTCGGGAGCGCGAAGCGCGGCGCAAGCGCGGGTGATCGGATTCGCCGCCTCAGGTCAGGCGCGTGCGAGACGCGGACTGCTCGCGAAATAGCGCCGGATGCCGGCGGCGATCGACTCGGCGAACTGCTGCTGATGCCGTGGGCTGCGCAGTTTCATTTCCTCGTCGGGGTTCGAGATGAACGCCGTCTCCACGAGGATCGACGGGATGTCGGGCGCCTTCAGCACGGCAAAGCCCGCCTGCTCCACGCTCGATTTGTGCAGCCCGTTGTGTGCGGCAATGCCATCGAGCACTTGTCGTCCCACTTTGAGACTGTCGGTGATCTGCGCTGTCTGCGAAAGGTCGAGCAGCGTCCGCGCAAGCATCGGATCGTTGACGTCGAGGTTGACGCCGCCGATCAGGTCCGCGGCGTTCTCGCGCTGCGCGAGCCATCGCGCTGCTGCACTCGTCGCACCGTGCTCGGAAAGCGCGAACACCGAGGAGCCGCGGGCCGACGGCTCGCGAAATGCGTCGGCGTGTATCGAGACGAACAGGTCTGCCTGCACGCGGCGCGCCTTGCGCACGCGCTCGGCAAGCGGGACATAGAAGTCGTCGTTGCGGGTCAGCAGCACGCGCATGTCGGCGTCGAGAAGGTTCTTGAGCTTGCGCGAAATCGCCAGCACGACATTCTTCTCGTACGTGCCGCGCCGTCCGATCGCGCCCGGGTCTTCGCCGCCATGCCCGGGATCGATCGCGACCGTCACGCGGCGCGCTGTTGCCGGCTTCGCGTTTCTGCGTGACTCGCGTGGACCGCCGTCGCGCTTCGGTTCCATGGGCAATGCTTGCGGGGCGGGTTCGGCGCGCTCACGCTCACCCTCGCGCTCGAGGAATGCCATCAGCGGATCGATCGGATTCATCGGATACAGGTCGATGACGAGACGATGCCCGAATTCCGCGACCGGCCGCAGTGCGAAGACCTGCGGCCGAACCTCCGTCTTGAGGTCGAATACGACGCGCAGGAATCCATTCGACACTGATCCGACACGAATCGCGGCGATATAAGGGTCGGAAGGCTGAAGGCGGGATGCGAGCTCGTCCCACTCACGCGAGCGTTCGATTCGCGCGACGTCGAGGACGAGGCGGTGGGGTTCGCGGAGGACGACGAGTTGGTGCTCGATCGGCGCCGCCGCCTCGAAGATCACACGCGTGTATTCCTCCGCGGGCCACAGGCGTGCCGACGCGATCCGCGAGGCGTCCGCCCATGCGGGCATCGCCCAATGCGCGGCCGGCAGCAGCAGCCACCGGAGCGCGCGTCGACGTTCGATTGAGACGACGGTCACATGCGAGGATTCGCGCTCGTGCGCAGCGCCGTCAAGCATCGGAGGGCAGCCGACGTATGCGCCGTCGCGATGAGTTCGCGTCCGCCTGGGTGTGCGTAGGCCAGGGATAATGCGAGATCGGCCGCGGGCAGCCGGTCGCCCGCACGCTCCGGCCACTCGACGATGCAGGCGGCATCGTCCCTGAAGTATTCAGCCATCCCGGCTGAGTCCCACTCATCGGAACTTCTGAATCGATAAAAATCAAAGTGATAAAAGTATAGGCCCGAAAGCAGATAATGCTCAACCAACGAGTACGTCGGACTCTTGATAGGTCCAGCGATACCGCACGCGCGCAACAGGCCGCGGACGAGCGTCGTCTTGCCGCTACCGAGCTCGCCGCGCAGCGTAATCACCATCCCTCCGGACACCGCCGGTGCGATCGCAGCGCCGCACGCTTCGGTAGCCGCAGCGTCGGGGAGGTGCAGGGTGAGTGACGCCGGCGGAATGTCGTCGGTCATGGATGCAGGCAGCGCGAAGCGCGATTGGCATTCGCTCGCGAATCGACTCCAGACGTGGGGGCACGAGCTCGGCTTCGAAGCGATTGGAGTTTCCGATGTCGATCTCGAGGACGAGGAAGTGCGCCTGCTGAACTGGCTCGACGCCGGGCGGCATGGCGAGATGGATTATATGGCGCGCCACGGCGTCGCTCGTGCACGCCCCGCGGAGCTTGTCCCCGGTACGCTCCGCGTGATCACGGCCCGGCTCAACTATTGGCCGACAGTGGCGAAATCCGCGCGTGACGTGCTGGCGGACTCGCGCCTTGCGTACGTGGCGCGCTACGCCCTCTCACGCGATTACCACAAGGTCTTGCGAAGCCGTCTTGCGATCCTTGCGCGACGGATCGAGCACGACGTGGGTCCGTTCGGCTATCGCGTGTTCACGGACAGCGCGCCGGTACTTGAAGTGGCGCTCGCGGCGAAGTCGGGGCTCGGGTGGCGCGGGAAGCACACGCTGCTCCTGACGCGCGACATGGGATCCCATTTCTTCATCGGGGAGATCTATACGAACCTGCCGCTGCCGGTGACCCCGGCAACGAGCGCGCATTGCGGCACGTGCAATGCGTGCCTCGCCGCATGCCCCACGGGCGCCATCGTCGCGCCGTATCAGCTCGACGCCCGGCGTTGCATCTCGTATCTGACGATTGAGCTCAAGGGAAGCATTCCGGTCGAGCTGCGGCCGCTGATCGGCAACCGCATCTACGGCTGCGACGATTGTCAGCTCGTGTGCCCGTGGAATCGCGAAGCCGCCGGAACGACGTCGCGGGATTTCGCGATCGTTCGCAACGGACTGGACGGCGCGCCGCTTGCGTCACTGTTCGACTGGACGGAGTCCGAGTTCCTGCGCCGCATGGAAGGGAGCGCCATCAGGCGCATCGGCTTCGAGCGCTGGTCGCGGAACATCGCGGTTGCGCTCGGCAACGCGGCGCCCGATCCGTCGATCGTTGCGGCGCTGCAAAAGCGCGCGGACGATCCATCGCCGATGGTGCGTGAGCATGTGGCGTGGGCGCTGTCGCAACAGGCGGAGAAGTTGCCCCTCACCGCGAGCGGCGGCACGCGGTAACAGGACGATCAGGTCCGGCCGACCGGCACCGGCGAGCCTGCCCAGCGCTCGAGAAAGGCCCGGAACCGCCCCTTGTCGTACCCGTTGCCCGCCTCGAGTTCGCCGGTATCCTGCGAATGAAGGAGCCTGCCGCTGCCGTCCAATACGAACAGATGCGGATAGCCGTGGATCGGCGGCCAGCGGGACAGAACGGCTTCGTTGCGGTTTTGCGGTGAGAAGTTCACCTTGACCCAGATGAAATGCGCACCGACCAGTGCGTGCACGTCTGGGTTCGTTGCGAGGAATCGATCCATCACGTGACACCACGCGCACCATTCGCCGCCCACGTCGACGATGACTCGCTTGCCCTGCGCATTCGCGAGTGAAGTAGCGCGCGCGATGTCCGCCGCAGCGTCACGTGATGGATCGAATTTCGTCGGCAGATCGGCCGCGCCGGATGCAGTGACGAACGTGAGCACGAGGAGCAGGACCGCGGCAGTTGGACGGAGCATCAGCCCTGCGGCACGGCTCGCTTTCGCAGGAATCGCTCGCATAACGTCAAGCATGATCATCGGTGCGCGCTACCTGACGAGTTGGTTCATCGTGACAATCGGCAGCATTACCGCGAGCACCAGGACGAGGACGATCGCGCCCATCACCACGATCAGGGTTGGCTGGATGAGGGCGGCAATCCACGCAAGACGGCGCTCGGCTTCCCGTTCGAGCTCATCGGCAGCACGCACGAGCATTGGCGCGAGCGCACCGCTCTGCTCGCCGTTCGCGATCAGATGGATGAGAACGGGTGGGAACACCTTTTGTTCCTTCAGCGCGCGCGACAACGACACGCCCTCGCGCACCAGCCCTCCCGCGGCGCGAGCCGCGCGCGCAAGCGGAATCATCCGGACGACGTCGCACGCCGCGTCGAGCGAGCGAAGCAAGGGCGCACCGCTTCCCACCAGAATCGCGAGCGTGCTTGCGTACCGCGCGGTGTCGAGGCTCGCGGCGAGGCGTCCAACGCCCGGCACCCGCAGAAGTGTGGCGTGAATGTGCGCGCGCGTGCGCTCGCGCTTCCACGCAACCGCAAACCCGATGGCTCCGAGTGCGATCGCCGCCATCCACAGCCAGCCGGTCAGGCGAAAGAATTCGCTGGTGACGAGCAGCGCCTGCGTTAGCATCGGCAACGTCTGGCGGCTCTGCTGATAGACGGACACGACCTGCGGCACCACGTAGGTCACGAGCACCGCGATCACACCGACGGCAATGACCGTCACGAGCGCGGGATAGATGAGCGCTACGACGAACTTCTGGCGCAGCGCAAGCCTTGCATCCAGGTAATCGGCGAGACGAGAAAGCACGTCGGGCAGTCGCCCGGTCTCGGTGCCGGCCGCGATCAGCCCTCGGTACAGCGGCGCAAACGTCCGCGGGTAGCGAGAAAGTGCGGCGGGCAACGCCTCCCCCGCCATCACGTGCGACCTGATCGCCGTGACGAGCGTCGCGGCCTGGCCGTCGTCCGCCTGCTCCGCGACGGCCAGCAGCGCCTGATCGAGCGGCATGCCGGACTGCACGAGCGATGCGAGCTGGCGGGTGAGCAGCGCCAGCACTGCGGCGGGCAGGCGCGTCCGCTGCAGCCGACTGCGACGCTCCGGCGCCGCATCGACCGCCGTGGGCGTCAGGCCATCGGCGCGCAACAGATCGCGCACCGCGCGCGGGTTGTCCGCGTCCAGCAGGCCGTGTCTCATGCGGCCCTGCGCATCGACCGCTTCGAAACGAAACGCCGTCATCGCGATTCTTCGCGAGGAGCGCTCACCTCGGCTGCCGCTCCATTAATCAGCGCTCCTCGCGCGTCACGCGTGTCAGCTCGGCGAGCGAGGTGCTCCCGTCCGCAACCAGGCGCGCGCCGTCGTGACGCAGTCGCCGCATGCCGCCCCGCAGTGCGGCGTCCCGCAGCGCCAGTTCGCCCGCGCCGTCGTGGATCAAGCGGCGCAGCACATCATCGATCTGCAACAGCTCGTAGATGCCGGTCCGCCCCGCAAAACCCATCTCGTTGCAGTTCGCGCAACCGGTCGCCTGCCACACGAGTCGCGTTGTGCGAAGGTCCAGGTCGTCCAGCAGCTTTCGTTCGCCAGCGCTCGGTTCCGACGATGTCCTGCACTGCTCGCAGAGCGTACGGACGAGCCGCTGCGCAAGCACGCCGAGGAGGCTCGACGCGAGCAGATAGGGTTCGACACCCATGTCCGCCAGTCGCGTGATCGCGCTCGCCGCATCGTTCGTGTGCAACGTCGCGAGCACCAGGTGTCCGGTAAGCGAGGCCTGCACGGCGATCTGCGCGGTTTCGAGGTCGCGGATCTCGCCGATCATGATCACGTCCGGGTCCTGCCGCAGGATTGCGCGCAGGGCGCGCGCGAACGTGAGGTCGATCCGCGGATTCACCTGCGTCTGCGCGACGCCGTCGAGCGCGTATTCGACGGGGTCCTCGACGGTCATCATGTTCGCGCTTCCGCGCGGCAGTCGCGACAGGGCGGCGTATAGGGTCGTCGTCTTGCCCGAGCCCGTGGGGCCCGTGACGAGCAGGATGCCGTGCGGCTCGAGGATCAGGCGGTCGATGGCTTGCAGCGTTTCGCGGCTCATGCCGAGCGTCGCGAGGTCGAGCCGTGCGGCTTCCTGATCGAGCAGCCGCAGCACGACGCGCTCGCCCGCGCCCGTCGGCAGCGTTGACACGCGCACATCGACCTGTCGATCGCCGAGCTTCAGAGCGATACGTCCATCCTGCGGCAGACGCTTCTCGGCGATGTCGAGCCCGGCCATGATCTTGAGCCGCGATACCAG
>JBKPOL010000301.1:0-6614 GCA_046733075.1 Pseudomonadota bacterium
CGCGCTCAGAGAGTTCGCTCGCCTCACGTTCGCGCAAATCCAGGACCGCGATCGCTTCGGCGAGCAGCGGCCGGGCATTTACGAGCGTGTCCGCGATGTCGATGCGCAGCGACCTCGCATCGCCGTCGCGCACGACGATACGCAGCACGGGAAGCGAGCTTCCCTTGATCACCACGTGCCGCCGTTTCATGATCAGTCAGACGCCGGAAGCCGCTGCGCTCTCGCGCGGGAGGGGTACCTCGTGAGAGGCATGCGCTGGGTCGCGCGGGGGTACAGTGATCGCACTACGAAGGCGCGCACATGCCTACCGCGTTGGGCCCATAACCCACCACGATCCAGCCTTCGTCAGTCATTTGCTGCCGAAGATTGAGGGAGCTCGTGTAACGAGGATTGGTGTGACGCGCTTGTTGTAAACGCGGTAGACAGGCACGGTCCGATCGGGACATCAGCCTGTTTCCGTATCAGGCAAGTAAACATAGAACACGGAACGGCTCTCCAAAAGCCGCCCCTGCGCAAATGCCGCCGACAGATCGTCGCATTCGGCCCATGAGGCACTAAAGAAATGGGTGTCCAGGGCCGCGGTCGATCCGTAGTAGACGATATACCGCGCGAGCTGCGAGTCGTTGACGGAGTCCCACGCGAGGCTGATGTCGCCGCCGAATGCGCTGGTTGCAGCAAGCAACAGGGCGGAGAGCGCGCATGCATTAACGGAAAGGGTGCGCAACGCGATGCGATTGCGGGCGGCCTGGGTCATGGCTCCCTGTGCATAGCTGGCGGCTGATTCAAATGAAGGCAGAAGTCGCCCCGAAAGGGCGCGCGGCCCAACCGGTTGACGCCCCGACCGCTTCTACGCGACCGCGGAAACACTGCTATGCCCCTCGCATATCGGCCAGCTTTATAACATGGGCATATTTTTCAACGCAAGCACCGTTGCGTCGAATTTTCATCCGATGCAACGGTTCGCGAGAAGCGACTGGCGCGTAACGCGAGCTGACCGTGGAAACCTTAGTTTTATTCTTGCGGCATAGGCGGTAGTGGTCAGCCGCGAGTGAGGGCGTGCCTGGCGGTCGGCGACGAAATCCGTTGCGCTGGAAATCTGCAGCCGCCCAGGGAAGAGAGCGATGACAAAGTCGGCGCTCCCCCGTGCCCTGTGCTTCCCCGAGCGTTGCGAGCTTAGGGCGCGGAAGAAGCGATGCGGTTACGACGTTGCGGCGAGGGTGGCAATGAACCGCGCAACCTCTCGCCACAGTTCATCGTCATGTCCAATCCAGATGTGCCCGCCTCCAGGATAGATGACGAGCTTGGATCCAGGCACAGCCGCAGCGATATCACGAGCCGTTGCAGCGGTGCCAAACCGGTCATCGGCCGTCGAGATGATCAGCGTGGGAACCTTGATGCTGCCGAAGTCGACGCGAGCCGGATTACCGGCCAGTTTGGCGTCGTTTAGCATG
Organism: Pseudomonadota bacterium; assembly: GCA_046733075.1. Lineage (GTDB taxonomy): Bacteria > Pseudomonadota > Gammaproteobacteria > Burkholderiales > Casimicrobiaceae > VBCG01. The sequence continues at coordinate 1,452 of JBKPOL010000301.1, forward strand.
CCACCTGAACGCCGTGAGACTGGCATGATTTCCTCGAGTATGCGGCTCGCTCGGTGTCTCTCCGAGGGCGCTGCTTCCCGTACCAGCATCGGGTCAGTGGCTAAGAGCGTCCCGATCATCTGATCCCGTGCCGCCTTCGTGCCCACCCAAAACAGGAAGTCCGATGTCGCCAGGCGACGTACGAGAAATTCCTGCAGCGCGCTCATCTTCACCGGATCGGTTCCACGAACGTTTGCAGCAGGAACGATCAGGATCAGCGCCGAGGTGCGATCGCGATGGCGCAAGGCGAACTGCACCGCCGCCAGGGCTCCTGCGGAGCCGCCCGCGACGGGAAGCTTTCCGATGTGCAAGCTGTCGAGCAGCTCCACGAAAGCGTCCGCTTGGCGCTCGGAGGAAGGATCTGCCGGAAAGTCGCTGCGAAGATACCCGAAGCGCGAGGGCGCGATCACTTCGTAGCCGTACGGAAGCAGCCTCTCGGTGAACGTCAATGCCTGGTCGAAGCCCCCGCCTGTGCCGTGGATCATCAAGACGGGTGCACCGTGCCCCGCAATCGCGTATTCGAGTTGCCCAAAGGAGGTTTCGATCACCTGGCTGCGTCCGGTCATACGCAGCTCCGCTCGCTTCTCATCTTTGCCGAAAGCGAGCGCGATCAGAACTGCCGCACCGAGAACGGCAACGGAGGCGACGACAGCAAAGACTTTCGTCATGTTGCGCTACGACGCGTCGCTGGAACCATCCGGGCGAATGCGAGCATTACGGAACCTCGAGTAGCGCCGCGGTGGTCTGGCCGACGGCAGGAGCAATGAACATCGTTGTCAGTACCGCTAGAACGAAGCCAGACAAGGAGATGGAGAGAAATGCGCTTGGCTTTTTGGCAAGGGCCTGCTGTAGCGGCTGGCTTCTGATCTCGCTTCGCCTTACGTCGCTACTCGCCGCTGGCTTGCGGCACGCTGGAACGCGGGCCGCTGCGAGAGCCGGCCGACATATTCGCGTAACGCGGGATCGAGCCGCTCCTCGAAGCCGAGGAAAGGCGCCAAGCCGAGCGCCCAGCCGCACGAAATGTCGGCCGCGGTGAACACCTGTCCCGCGACGTACCGACCGCGGCGCAGCGGGATCAGCAACGCCGCGGACTTGCGCGCGAAAAGGTCGATGGCGAACTGCGAGCCCCAGTTCTGCTTCTGATCTTCAGGTGCGAAGAACCGGCTGCCCATCGTTACGTTGAGCGGCGCGCTGAGCGACGCCTCGCCAAAATGCAGATAAGAGATGTAAGCGGGGTAACCGGGATCCTCCATCCCGGGCGTCAGCGACGTGGGGCCGTACTTGGCGCCCAGGTATTCCAGGATCGCGCACGACTCCATCAGACACACGTCGCCATCGCGGATGCCGGGAAAGGACCCGGTCGGGCTCGCTTCCAGGAACTCGGCGTCGTCGAAGCGATTCTGAAAGTCGACCGACCGCACCGTGTATGGCAGGCCCATCTCCTCCAGCATCCAGATCACCCGCATCGAACGCGACGGCGGGGTGCCATAAACCGTGATCATTGTGACCCTCCAGTGACAGACAGCACAAATTCTCCGGCGCGCCGCGCAAGCACTACGGCTCGCGCATTGTTCGAATAAACGGACCAGATCCTAGCTCGCGAGGCGGGCGTAACTGGCGTGCCACGGCCGGGCTCGCTCGAATGCGCGCGCCACGCGCAGAACGAGTCGATCGTCGTGCATTGGGCCGACGATTTGCAAACCGACCGGCAATCCGTTGCGAGTGAAGCCGCATGGAACCGACGCCGCGGGTTGCTGCGTGAGGTTGAACGGATACGAGAAGGGCGCCCACACGGTCCAATCGCCATCGACGTCGCCATATTGCGGCGGCGCGAGTTGTCCTGCTTCAAAGGCCGGAATCGGCAACGTCGGCGTCAACAGGATCGGGTAACGGGCGTGGAACTGCTTCGACGCGGCGCCAAGAGCCGCGCGTGCCTCCACAGCACCAAGATAATCCGCAAGCGTGAACGCCGACCCCCTCTCGGCGATGCGCAGCAGCCCGGGGTCCGCCAATGCGCGTCCTTCCGGCGAGAACGATCGCACCACGCGGGTCGCACCGGCCCACCAATGCGTGCGCCCTACGCTGGCGACGTCGCCGAGATCAGGCGCGGCCTCGACGACATCCGCACCAAGTTCGTGGAATGCCTCGACCGCGAGCTTCACGATGTCGGCCACCTCGGGATCGACCTTCGCACCGCCGAAGGTTGGCGCGAATGCGATGGGCAGGCCCGCGACGCCGTCGTTCAATCCATCGCGGTAATCCCGATCATCGTAGGGAAGCGCGAACCAGTCTCGAACATCCGGCTTGCTGATCACATCGAGCATCAGCGCTGCATCCTCGACGCTGCGTGTCATCGGCCCGACGTGCGACACCGTGCCGAACAGGCTGAGCGGCCAGGCAGGCACGCGTCCGAAGCTGGGCTTCAGGCCGAAGATGCCGGTGAATCCCGCGGGAATCCGGATGGATCCGCCGCCATCCGTGCCAACCGCAAGCGCCCCCATCCCCGTTGCGATCGCTGCGGCAGCGCCGCCGCTGCTGCCGCCCGGCGTCTTCGTCGAATCCCATGGATTGCGCGTGATGCCGGTGAGGGGGCTGTCCGTCACCGCTTTCCAGCCGAACTCGGGCGTCGTCGTCTTGCCGAGCATGACCGCGCGGTGCTCGCGCAAGCGCGCGACGGCCGGCGCGTCCTGATCCCACGGCTGATTCGCGTCGACGGTGCGCGAGCCGCGCAACGTCGGCCACCCGGACGTGAGCAGCAGGTCTTTGATCGAGACCGGCACGCCATCCAGCAATCCTTCCGAAGCGCCGCGCGTCCAGCGCGTCTCGGACTCGCGCGCGGCGCGCAACGCGCCTTCGGCATCGACGATGCAGAACGCATTGAGCTGCGGGTTAAACGCCTCGATGCGCGAAAGACATGCACGCGTGACTTCGACGGGCGATGCGTGCTTCGCCCGATAGAGCTCGAGCAGCTCGGTGGCGGGAAGATCGGCGAGTTCGGCGGACATGGCGTTGCGGCGCTCTATTGAAGGGTGGGGATCACGGGCGGATGCCAGTGTCGCCCGGGAACGGCGGCGAGGAGAGATTGCGTGTAGGCGTGTCGCGGCTCGCTGTAGATACGCGACGTCTGCCCGTACTCGACGATCTCGCCGCCGTGCATCACGGCGATCGTGTCGCAGACTTGCGCGGCCACGCGCAAATCGTGCGTGATGAACAGCATCGTGAGGTCGAGCCGATCGCGAATGTCGGCGAGCAGGCGCAGCACCTGCGCCTGCACCGATACATCGAGCGCCGACACGGGCTCGTCGGCGACGAGGATCGACGGCTCGAGCGCGAGTGCGCGGGCGATGCCGATCCGCTGCCGCTGGCCGCCGGAGAACTCGTGCGGAAACCGCTCGGCCGCGCGCCGCTCGAGACCGACGAGCTCGAGCAAGGCATGCGCGCGCGCGATCGCCTCGGATTCCGGCACGCCGTGCACGATCGGTCCTTCGGCAATCAATCGGCCCACCGTGCAGCGCGGATCGAGCGAGCCGTACGGATCCTGGAACACCATCTGAATGCGCCGCCGATGCGCGCGCAGTTCGCGCCGCGAAAGCTTCATCAGGTCGACGTCGCCGCCGACGATGACCGATCCACGATCGGCATCGACGAGCCGCACGATGCAGCGCGCGAGCGTCGACTTGCCCGATCCCGATTCGCCGACGAGGCCGAGCGTCTCGCCGTGACGAATCGAAAAATCGATCGATTTGACGGCACGCACGGTACGACCCGAGCGGCCGAACGCGCCACCGGAATGGTACGTCTTGTCGAGTCCGCCGACCGACAGCACGACGCCCGCATCGGCCTTCATTTGCCGCCCGCGCGGCGCGAGGCTCGGCACGGCGGCGATCAGCGACTGCGTGTACGGATGCGTGGGCGCGTTCAATACCTGGCCGGCCGGCCCGGATTCGACGAGCCGGCCCCGCTGCATCACGGCGACGCGATCGGCAACCTCGGCGACCACGCCGAAGTCATGGGTGATGAACAGCACGCCGAGGTGGCGCGAACGCTGGATCTCCCGAAACAGGGCGAGAATGCCGGCCTGCGTCGTGACGTCGAGCGCCGTGGTCGGCTCGTCGGCGATGACGACGGCGGGCTCGAGGATCAGCGCCATCGCGATCATCGCCCGCTGTCGCTGGCCGCCCGACAGCTGATGCGGATACGATTCGAGCAGGCGCTCCGCGTCGGGAAGACGCACCGATTGCAGCATCGCGACGATCTGCTCGGTGCGCTTCCGGCGCGAAAGCTTCGTGTGAAGCTCGAGCATCTCGTCGATCTGCGCGCCGATCGTCTTGACCGGATTGAGCGCGGTCATCGGCTCCTGGAAGATCATCGAGACGCGGCTGCCGCGAACCTCGCGCATTCGCGAAGGCGTCGCGCGCATCAGGTCTTCGCCTTCGAGGAGGATCGTACCGGCGCTCGCCCGAAGGTGCTCCGGCAGAAGGCGCATCACCGCGCGCGCCATCACCGACTTGCCCGACCCCGACTCGCCGACGACGCACAGGATCTCGTCCCGCGCGAGCGCGAGGCTCGTATCCGACACCGCCTGCGGCCGGTCGGCCCACGGCGGAAGGTCGACGGTGAGCCCCTTGATTTCGAGGATCGGTTCCGCCATCAGAGCCGTCGCAGGCGCGGATTGAGCGCGTCGTTCAGGCCGTCGCCGACCACGTTGATCGCGAGGACGGTAACGAGGATCGCGACGCCGGGAATCGCGCACAGCCACCACGCGCGTTGCAGGAAGTCGCGCGCTGCGCCGACCATGAAGCCCCAGCTCATCACGTTGGGGTCGGACAGACCGAGGAACGACAGCGCGGACTCGGTGAGGATCGCGGTCGCGACGAGCAGCGACCCGGTGACGATGATCGACGATACGCAGTTCGGCAGGATGTGGCGGACGATCACGCGCGCGTCGCTCATGCCCATCGAGATGCACGCCTCGACGAACTCGCGGTTGCGCAGCGCGCGGAACTCGCCGCGAACGAGCCGGGCCATCGGCGGCCACGACACGACCGCGATCGCCAGGATCACGCTGCCGATCGACGGCGACAAAATCGCGACGACGAGGATCGCGAAGAGGAACGACGGGAT
>JBKPOL010000302.1:0-5391 GCA_046733075.1 Pseudomonadota bacterium
TCCGTATAGCGACTCCAGTTGGTGCCGAACTGGAAGGGCATCACGATGCCCGATACCACGCCCATGCCGAACGAGACGGCGAAAATGCGCGTCCAGAAGACCGACAGTCGGAGGTAAACCGGATTGCGGCGGAAGAGGTGCAATCCTTCGAGCAGGACGATGAACGACGCGAGCCCGACCGTGAACGCGGGCAGCAGGATGTGAAACGCGATGACGAACGCGAATTGGATGCGCGACAGGAATACCGGATCGAGTTCCATCCTGGGCTTTTCTTGTTGTCCACGCCGGCGTGGTGGTCTCGGGGATTCTACGCCCGCTGGATTTGAGCCTACAATCGCTCAACGGCCGTAAAAGATTGCAAGACGGGTTCATGTTCTTCGCGAAGACAAGGGGCGACCCGCGCGACAGCTCGAGCGCTACGTTCAACAAGGGAGCCCGCGCATCGAGGTGGCCTCGCGTAATCCGCAATGGGGCGGTCGCCATCGCCGTGCTCGTGGCGGTATACGCGCTGCTCGGTTTTCTCGTGCTGCCGCTCATTGCGAAGCCGAGGCTCGAGGCGACGCTGACGCAGCAGCTCGAGCGGCCGACAACGCTCGGCAGGCTCGAATTCAACCCGTTCACCTGGCGAGGCCGGCTCAGCGATTTCGCGGTCGCCGACCGCGCGCCTCAGCAATCATTTGTCCGCTTCGAGACGCTTGACGTCGACGTCTCGCCCGCCTCGCTGCGCTATCTCGCTCCGGTACTCGACGCCGTGCGGCTCGTGCGCCCCCAAGTCGACGTCGTACGCAACGCCGACGGCTCGTACAACGTCGACGACCTGATTGCGAAGGCGACCTCCGGACCTGCGGGTCCGCCAAGACTGTTTTCGATCAATAACGTCGAAGTCGAAGATGGAACGATTTCGTTCGACGATCAACCGAATCGGCGAAAGGTCGTTGTGTCGAGCATGGGCGTCGGCATTCCATTCCTGTCGAGCCTCCCCCACGATGCACAGATACGCGTGACGCCGCGTCTTGACGGCGCCATCGACGGCGCGCGCTTCAATCTGCACGGAAATTCCACGTCGCCGTTCATCGATACCCGGGAGGCGACGCTCGAATGGAACCTCGACGCCTTGCCGCTTGCGGGATACGCGCAGTATTTCTCGTTGCCCAGCGGCATGAAGCTGAGAGACGGTGCGCTTACCACGCGCCTCAAGCTTGCGTTCGTCACCGAGAACGGCGTCGCGCGCACGCTCGCGCTTTCCGGCGAAGCGCGCGTGGACCGCCTCACCGTCACGCGCCGCGACGGCAGGCCGATCGCATCAGCGAAGTCACTGGACGTTGCGGTGACCAAGCTCGATTGGCTCGCGCGCTCGCTCGAGTTGGCGCGGGTGGTCGTGGACACCCCTGTGGCGGATGTTCACCGCGACGCGGATGGAACGCTCGAAGCCATGCGCCTCGCCGGCACGCAAGCACCGGCTACGCCCACGACCCCGCGGGCGTGGACGTTCAGCATTGCCGAAGGCCGCATCGTCGACGGCACGCTGCGCGTGGCGGACAGCGCCGTGTCGCCGGCGCTCGAGGTCGTCCTGACTCATGTCGGTGTCGATGCCAGGCAGATTGCGTCTTCCGGCAAACCGGGCAGCCTAGCCGCACGGTTCGACGTCGACGACGGTGCGCACCTCGACCTCGAAAGCGAAGTCGACTTGTCCGCACGCAGTGCGCGCGGCCGTTTCGCGTTCAAGACGTTTCACCTCGCAAAGCTTTATCCATATTACGCATCGGTCCTGAACCTTGACGTGCGACGCGGCACCGTCGATCTTGCCGCAGACTTCGACGTCGCAGACGGCGCGGATACGTCACGCTTCACGCTGACGAAAGGGGAAGCCACGATCGACGACCTCGAGACGGCGATCCCCGGTGAAAAGGATGCACTGTGGCGGGTCGCGCGTATCGATGCCGGCGGCATCGCTTTCGATCCAGGCAAACACGACGTGACGATCGAGCGCGCCGCATTGCAGCAGGGGACGCTGCGCATCGTGCGCGAGCCGGGGGGCGCATTCAATTTCGCGCGCCTGGTGCGTCACCCGGAAGCGGATCCGGCGATCGCGCGGACGGCGAAGGGCACATCGTCCTCCGACGACACCTTCGCGTTGCTGATCCGCAAACTCGTGCTGGAGCGCATCGCCGCGGATTTCGAGGATCGGGCGGCACCCAAGCCGGTGAGGCTGCGTATACCGGAAGCGCGCGCGACGATCGATAACTTCGCCAGCACGCCCGGCACGAAAGCCGCGATCGATGCCGCTGCGCGGATCGGCTCGAAAGGCGCGGTGCGTATCAAGGGAACAGTAATCGCCGAGCCGTTCGCGGCCGACTGGACGGTCGATTCCTCCAATGTGGACCTCGTGCCGTTTCGTCCCTATTTCGAGGCTCGAACCAACGTCGTTGTGACGCACGGAACGGTCGGAACAAAGGGTCGGCTCGTCGTCGATGTGCCGCCCTCGAAAGCGCCTCGCTGGAGCTACAAGGGAGACATCTCGATCGGCGATTTCGATTCGCTCGACCGGCCCACGTCCAACGAGCTGATGCGCTGGAAGACGCTGGCAATCAGGGCGATCGATGCGAAGTCCGAGCCGCTCGCGATCGGCATCGGCAGCATCGGCATGGACGCGTTCTATGCGCGCCTCATCCTGAACGCGGACGCGACGCTCAATCTGCAGAAACTGCTGCAGCCGGAGTCGATCGCGGCGCAGCAGTCTGTTCCAGCGGCAACGCCGAGAACCGCCGGAAACGTCACAACCAAGGAGCTGCCGTCAGGTGACGCCGAGCGGGACGTGCCCGTTTCGATTGGACGCATCGAGCTCTCGAACGGCGAGGTCGAATATTCCGACCTTTTCGTCCAGCCAAATTACAACGCGCATCTCACGGACGTTGCGGGCGGCGTCTCGGCGCTCTCTGCGCGCCAGGCCGGAGACGTACAGATTGCCGGGCGGGTCGAGGCGACCGCTCCGTTCGATGTTCGCGGAACGCTGAACCCGTTCGCGAAAACGCTTCAGCTCGATCTCACAGGACGCGCAACGGATGTCGACTTGCCGCCCCTGACGCCCTACTCGCTGAAATACGCAGGGTACGGCATTCAGAAAGGCAAGCTGTCGCTGGAAGTGCATTACCGCGTCGACGATCGCAAGCTCGCGGCGACGAACAAGCTCAAGCTGGATCAGCTCACGTTCGGCGAGCACGTGGATAGCCCGACGGCGACGAAGCTTCCGGTGCTGCTCGCGGTGTCGCTGCTCAAGGACCGCAATGGTGTCATCAACCTCGATCTGCCGATCGCAGGCACGCTCGATGATCCGAAGTTCTCGGTATGGGGAGTTCTCGTCCAGATCTTCGTCAACCTCATCACGAAAGCGGTGACCGCGCCGTTCGCGCTTCTCGGTGCAATCGCGGGCGGCGGCGGCGACCAGCTGGCCTACATCGAGTTCGCGGCGGGTCACGCGGACCTGTCCGAGAGCGCAGAACAGAAACTGGTCACGCTCGCCAAGGCGCTGACGGATCGGCCGGGCTTGAGAATCGACGCGGGAGGACGTGCAATCGCCAACATCGATCGAGACGGGCTGAAGCGCGCGGCGCTCGAGCGTGCACTGCACGCCCAGAAACAGAAGATTCGCGCCGCCGAAGGCGAATCCACGACCGCGCAGGATGACGTCGCCATCGGTGCTGACGAGTACCCGAAGCTGCTCGCCGGGGTCTATCGCGACACGGACCTGCCGGACAAGCCGCGCAACATCGTCGGCATGGCCAAGACGATACCGCCGGCCGAGATGGAAGCGCTGCTTCTTGCCAGTTACCGCGTGGATGATGAGGCACTGGCGACGCTTGCGAATCGCCGTGCGCAGACGGTCAAGGCGTGGTTGGCGGGGAAGGGCGGCGTGGCCGCGGAGCGCGTGTTCGTCGTCGCTCCCAAGCTGACGGCGGACGGCATCGGTGACGGCGGCGTGCCGACGCGCGTCGACTTCGCCATCCGCTGAGTATCCCAATCGGGCCTACGTCGCTCTTCGAACGCCGACCTGCGCCGACCTGTTGCAGGGGTCGCTTCAGCGTCCCGCGCGCATCGTGTCGAGGATCGCTTCGCCGCTCACGGTCACCATCACTTCACTCATGCCGCCTTCGACCGCGACCGGCGCGCGCGCGACGTCCGCAGCAGCCACCGATGCACGCATCATCGGCTGAGGACGTCCGTAGTCATTCGTCTGGATCGTGATCCTTCCCGCGCGCCACGCGGCCGAGCCGAAAGCCTGCGCTGCGTTCTGTGCGCGCTGCTGCCAGTTTTTGATCGCCTGCTGCGTCAGCGCGTCCTCCGCGGCGCGGCGAGTGGCCGCGCTCACCGTGAACGTCAGCGCCGACAACACGAGATTGTCCGTTGCCTGCATATTGGAGACGAGCCCGGCGAGCGTCGCGAAGTCGCTGCCTTCCAGCACGAGCGTCTGCGATACCCGCCATCGCGGCGGCCGATTGGGCTCGGTGATCTGAAACGAGCTGTAGCCGGTGGTCGAGACATCGATGCCTGTGACCGAACGCGCGCGCGACAACGCCCGCGCAATGCGCGCGTTGACATCGCTGGCCGCCTGCGCGGCATCCGCGTTGTCCGCCTCCGCACGCAGCATCGCGTGCATCCGATCGTTCGCGACGTCGCTCGTAGCCGATGCGGTGATCGTAATGATTGGCTGGGATGTGGGAGCGACGTCCAGCACCGTTTGCGCGGCCGCGTGGTGCGCGGCGCCGAGCAGCAGAAGCGAAAGAAGTCCGCCTCGGATCAACTGCGTCATGCTCACTGCGGTCGTGGGCGAAGGGTCATGCGGACTGCCGGACGCGCGAGGGCAACGACAGGATCGCGTCGCGGTTCGACCATGAAAAGCACCGCGCAGCGGCTGCCTTCCACGGAAGCCAGGCGTGACGGATGTGTTCGCGAGGCGCGAGGGTGACCGGCACTTGCGTGCGTACGTCGAGCGAAAACACGTGCTCGGTATTGTGTGTCGTCCCTGGTGGGTAGCGGTGTCGCCATTGCGGAAAGATTTCGTATTGTTGGGTGAGCCCCCAATCCAGCGGACCTCCGTACCAATCGCTGTCGATGCCCGTTTCCTCCAGCACTTCACGCCGCGCCGTCGCCGGCAGATCCTCGTCTTCGTCCTGACTGCCGGTCACCGATTGCCAGTGATCGGGAAAGTCGGCGCGCTCGAGCAGGAGGACGTGCAGATCCGACGTATGCACGATGACGAGGACGGACACCGGCTGCTTGTACGGCACGCGTAGACCTGTCTTGCGAACTCGAGAAAGGCTAGCTCACGAGCACCCAGAACGCCCGGTTGCGCTCGCGCCAGAACGTCGACGCTTCGGCCAAGATCTCTTCGAG
>JBKPOL010000303.1:0-5246 GCA_046733075.1 Pseudomonadota bacterium
GAATCGTCGGGGTCATGCAATACGCAATGGATCACGTGCGTTCCTACGGTGGTTGTGGAGGCGGGATGGCGCCTTCCGGTCGCTTGCAGTCTGGATCGTACCCCACCCGCCGCGGCGATGCGGGCGAGCGGTAACGAGCGCGGGTGGCAATCAAGCGCGGGTGGCAATCACCGTCCGGCTTCCTTCTGAGTCCAAGACCCGGTCGTGAGCCAGCCACGAAGTCGAGGGCCGTTCGACTCAACCAAGCGTCCTGTACCGGACGGCCGCGCGCGCCCGGGCACGCTCGTCCTCGACCTGCCGGTCGCGTGGCTCCGCCGTCGTGACGAGCGATTCGATGAGCACGCGCGCGGTCTTCGCGATATCTTCGACGGCGCGGTCGAACGCGGCACGATTCGCCTTCGAAGGGCTGTTGAAGCCCGAAACCTTCCTCACGAACTGAAGCGCTGCCCCCTGGATCTCCTGCTCGGTGGCAGGCGGCTCGAAATTGAAAAGCGTCCGGATGTTTCTGCACATGGTCTCGTCCTGTCCCTGCGGTAATCGTTTTCATCTGGCGAAAGCCACGTCTCGTCTCCTCGATCCCCGCCGTTGACGCGCTCGACCTGGGATCGCGTTGCGGTTTCGAGGGGTGGACCGATGAACGACAAGGCCTTGCGCCATCCTGCACGATCATATCTCGCGCTCCCCTTCGCGGTCGCCGCCGCCGCGCCGATCGGTGCGTCGCCGACAGTCGTGGGTTCCACCGTTTACGTGGGAAGCGGCGATCACGCGCTTTGCTCGGCGCGGCGACCGGCGCGGTGCGCTGGAGCTACCGGACGAGTGGACCGGTCGACTCGTCGCCGGCCGTCGCCGATGGCATCGCGTACATCGTCAGTCGCGATGGACACCTTTACGCCGTCGACGTCTGCAGCGGCGCCCTGAAGTGGGCGCAAAGGGTGCGTGATCGCGTCGCCCGCCGTCACGCACGGCGTCGTCTACTTTCCAACGTCCTATGGCCAGCGCTTGAAGGCGCTCGACGCGAAGACGGCACCACGATCCACGATGTGACGAACAAGGCGGTCTCGTTCTCCTCGCCGGCGATCGTCAGGAACACGGCGTTCTATGGCACGTCCGACGGGCGGCTTCAGGCAGTCGATATGGCGCGAGGCACGATCGTCGCCCAGTTCCAGACGGACGGGTGGAAGGAAAACGCGGCCAACTACATCGACGCCGACGGGCAGATCGACAACGCGAAGCTCGATTCCGACTCCACGCTCGACACAGCAATCGTGGGGTTGGAACGGATGTATACGCTCGGTTCGGTGCTCTCCTCGCCCGTCGTCGTCGATGGCATCGTGTACTTCGGGAGTACGGACGGCAACGTGTACGCCCTCCGTTTGAGTCAGCGGCGCAACGCTTCCCACACGCGATGTGCAGTGAGCGGCATCTGCAGCGCGCGCGTCTGACGCGTCAAGCCCTGGCGCGCCAGCGCATCCATCACGGCATTCACGACCGCCGGCGTTGCGCCGATCGTACCGAGCTCTCCGACGCCCTTGACACCCATCGGGTTCGTCAAGCAAGGGCTGGACTCGTCCATCTCCATGACCAGATCACACAGCATGCCGGCGTGGGGCAATGCGTAATCGGCGAAGCTCGCGCTCTGCGCCTGCCCCGATTCCGCGTCGTAGACGAACCGCTCGCACAGTGCCTGGCCGATGCCTTGCGCGGCGCCGCCCTGCAACTGACCGATCACCACCATCGGGTTTACCACCCGGCCGACGTCGTTCACGGACCAGTAGCCGTCGAGTTGCACGGCACCCGTCTCGGGGTCGATTTCCACTTCGCAGATGTGACAACCGTTCGGCCAGCTTGCCGCACCTACGGAGCTCGTTGACTGCAGCGCGATCCGCTCGCCTGCCTGGCGTCGTGCGAGCTCGAACAGCCCGATCCGCCGGTCGGTGCCGACGATGCTGAACACGCCGTCCCGATACTCGATGTCCGACGCCGCCGATTCCAGCGCCGAAGCTGCGAGGTCGCGCGCCTTTCCGACCGTCCGCTCCGACGCGACGCGCACGGCCGATCCGATGACGAAGAGCGAGCGCGACCCCGCGCTGCCGAAACCATTCGCACGGTCCGTGTCGCCGAAGCGCACGTCGATCGCATCGGCTGGAACGCCGAACACGTCGATCGCGAGCTGCGTGAACGTGGTCGCAAGGCTCTGGCCCATCGGCTGCGCCGCGCTGAAGATCTCGATGCGCCCGGCGCCGGTGACGGTGACGTCGACCGTTTCCTCGAACACGTCGGCACCCGTCCACTCGAGAAACGTCGCAATCCCCTGCCCGCGCCAGCGTCCGCGCCGTTTGGAATCCGCGGCGCGCGACTCGAAGCCTCGCCAGTCGGCGAGCGCAAGTGCGCTGTCCATCACCTTCGCGAACTGACCGCTGTCGTACGTCTTGCCCATTGCGTTCGTGTAGGGCATCTGTTCCGGACTGATCATGTTGCGCCGGCGGAGTTCGATTCGATCGATGCCGGTTTCGCGCGCCGCCTCGTCCATCAGGCGCTCGATGATGTAGATGGCCTCAGGGCGGCCGGCGCCGCGATAGGGACCGGTCGGAAGCGTATGCGTGAGGACTGCCTTGATGCCGATGTCGATCGTGGGAATGTCGTAGATGCTCGTCGACACCCAGGGACCGATCATCAGCTGGATGACGACACCCGCCGGCGTGGCATAGGCGCCGACGTTGGCGAGCGACGCTATGCGAAGTGCAAGGATGCGGCCGTCGCGATCGAGCGCGAGCTCCGCCCGGCTCACCAGATCGCGCCCGTGGCTTGCGCCCAGGAGCTCCTCGACGCGCTCGGCGGTGAACCGCACCGGGCGCTTCAGGGCGCGCGCGGCAAACGCGACGACGACGTCTTCCGGATACAGGCTCGTCTTCATGCCGAATCCGCCGCCGACGTCTCCCACGACGACGCGCACCTTCGCCTTGTCGATCCCGAGGACCGCGTCGCAAAGCTCCTCGCGGAGACCGCTCGGCGTCTGGCAACTGACGACAAGCGTCAGACGCTCGCCTCTCGAGTCGAATGTCCCGAGCGTCGAGCGCGGCTCGATAGGACAAGCCGCGACCCGCTGATTGACGAGATCGAGTGCGACGACGTGCGCGGCGCGCGCGAAAGCGGCTTGCGTTGCGTGGGCATCGCCGTGGCGCAGCTCACACGCGACGTTGTCGGGGGCGTCGCGGACGACGATCGGCGCGCCGGCCGCCATCGCCTGCTCCGCGTCGACGACCGCAGGTAGCGCCTCGTAGTCGACGACGACCTGCTCGGCGGCGTCGCGCGCCTCGGCCATCGATGAGGCAATGACGGCCGCCACCGCTTCACCGACATAGCGAACGGTGTCGACGGCCAGCGCGTGATGCGGCGGCGACAGCGTCGGTTGCCCATCCGCGCGTTTGAAGTCGGCCGAGTTCGGAATCGGATTGACGCCGGCGTCGACGAGATCACGCGCGGTGAGCGTCCAAGCCACGCCGGGCATTGCAGCGGCAGCGGTCGAATCGATGCGCACAATGCGCGCGTGGGCGTGCGGCGAGCGCACGAAGCACGCGTGAAGCTCGTTCTCCACTTTCACGTTGTCCGCGAAGCGGCCCTGCCCGCGCAACAATGCTTCATCCTCGACGCGCTTGACCGATCTGCCGCTTCCGAAGCGGGTCGTTGGCGATTCCGTCACATCAGCCTCTTTGTAAGGATCAGCGAAAACCGATTCTGCCATTGGACGCCCGTCCAGCGTGCATCGGTGATAACCTGCCTGCTCGTTCGATGGACAAGCAGCATCGACGGTGCCGCGTCGTCACACGTCCAGTGGAACCGCGGAGCATCGAAGATCGTTGCAACATCATGGCTTCGAATCCTCCGCAGGCGCTTCGCCTCACCTTCTCGTATCAGGGCAACCAGATCCGCCTCCTCGGCGTCGAAACGATCGCCATGACGGTGCCTGCTTCGAGCCCCGTTGCGCCGCAACCGGGGCAAACCGGCTACTGGCTCGAAGTTCATGATGCGACCGGACGCCTCCTCTACCATCGCCCGCTGCACAACCCGATCGCAGTCGACGTCGAAGCGTTTTCGCAAACGCCCGGCGCGTCGATTGCTCGCGTGCCGCGCGTCGCATCGGAAGGCCGCTTCACCGTCCTGATCCCGGATAGCGGCGACGCGCGCTCGTTCACCCTGCGCGGCCCGGCCGACCCTACGCGACCGGACGAGCCCGCGCAGGAGCTGCTGCGCATCGACGTCGACACGCTGCGGCGATCGAAGCCTCCACCCGCGCCTCCGATCTCCACCGGGCCGCCGCGAACTACCGGCTAGGAGTTCCTGCATGAGCAGTGCGGATGGTTACGTCAGCGGCAAGCAGAAGATCGTCGATCACGGACCGGACGCCTCGCGCTACAACATCGTCATCCTCGGCGAAGGTTATCGTGGGGCGGAGCTTGCGAAGTATCACGCGGACGTGCAGGCGTTCGTCGACGTGTTCAAGCAAACCGCGCCCTACGGCGACCTGTGGTGCGGGATCAACGTTCATCGCGTCGACGTCGTTTCCACGGACAGCGGCGCGGACGATCCGGTGGCGTGCGGCGACGGCACCGCGGGCAGCGGCGCGGTTGCGCGAACCTATTTCGACGCGACGTTCTGCAGCGGAAACGCGATCCGGCGCCTGCTGACGTGCGACAGCGCGAGCGTGCTGGCCGTGGCGCATGCGCAGGTTCCCGCGACGCATCTCGCGCTCGTCGTCGTCAACTCGCCGCTCTATGGCGGATCCGGAGGCCCCGTCGCGACCTTCTCGACGGCCGCGGGCGCTGCGGAGATCGCGCTGCACGAGATGGGGCACTCGGCATTCGGGCTGGCCGACGAATACGAGTACTACGCGGGTTGCGGCACCGGGGAGGCGGGCCACGACGTCTATGCGGGCGGCGAGCCGATTGAACCGAACGTCACGCGCAACACGGCGCGCGCGACGCTCAAATGGAAGAGCGTACTGTCGTCGCCGGTCGATCCGCTTCCGACGACCGCCAACCCGAACTGCGCGCAGTGCGATCCGCAGGGCAATCCCCGCGCGCCCGAATACGTCGGCGCCTACGAGGGCGCGCGCTACATGCATTGCGGCTGCTATCGGCCGTCGTACGACTGCCGGATGCGCAACCTCGGACAGCCATTCTGCCTCGCATGCCAGAAGGTGATTCGCGACGCCCTCGCGCCCTACCTGCCCATCGCGTGGCAAGGCC
>JBKPOL010000304.1:0-5309 GCA_046733075.1 Pseudomonadota bacterium
AGATGGCGATTGGGCAGATAGAGCGCGTGCAGGTTGCGCTCCGACGGCACGTACTGCGCCAGCACGGCCTGCAGCCGGCCCGCCTGGAGATCTTTGCCGACAATGAACGTAGGCAGCAAGGAAATGCCGAGCCCGCCGAGCACCGCCTGCCAAAGGGCCTCGTCATCGTTCAACGTGAGAGTGCCTCGTACCGGGATGACCACTTCGTTTCCGGCAGCGCGAAAGCGCCACAGTGAATCGGGGTTGGCGTGGGTATAAATCAGACAATTGTGGTCGGCGAGCTGGGCGGGTGTCTCAGGCACGCCATGTTTGTCGAAATATTCCGGTGCGGCGCAGACAACGCGGTTGATCGGCGCAAGCTGACGCGCGACCACGTTGGGTGGCAGTTCACGCGCAATGCGGATCGACAAATCGAACCCTTCCTCGGCCAGGTCGAAGAAGCGGTCGCTAATCGTCAGATCGACGCTCACATCCGGATACTGCGCAAGAAACGCGGGCAACGCAGGCGCGATGTGGAGCGTCCCGAATGCCACGGGTGTCGTCAGCTTCAGAACACCCCGAGGCTCGCCATGCAGCCGTCCAACCAGAAGCTCCGCCTCCTCCGCCTCCTGCACGATGCGGGCGCAATGCTCATAGAATGCCGCGCCAATTTCGGTGAGGCTGAGTTTGCGGGTCGTACGGTTGAGCAGGCGGGCGCCCAGCGACATCTCGAGCTTGGTGACCTCCTTGCTCACCATGGACTTCGACAGACCAAGCCTCCGGGCGGCCTCGGAGAAGCTCTTGGCTTCGGCCACCCGGGCGAAGACGGCCATTCCAACGAGATTCTTCATGTGCGAGCAGCGAGGATGATTCGGCCGCGGCTGTGAACGTTATTCCTTGCACCGAGGACGACGGGGCATGGCTACGCCAACATCTGAGCGCGGCCACGGTGGTTGGGCGTGAAGCGTCGCAAAGGGGACTTCTGCCCAGTCCTTTCGAGGAAAATCACCCCGGCGCCGATCAAGCGGCAGAATTGCCTCGCACTCTTTGCAGCCGCGCGGGAGCAGCCGAATATCGCTCGTTTACGATGCTGCCGGGTTGCGCCGACGACGCAGGATCGCTCGCCGGGAATGAATCCCGGCTCGCTTCATCGATCAACCACTCCTCGTGCCGGTTAGCATTGTCGGCAACGCGTGATCGCGAGTCAGCGTCGGTATTCGTCATCGCCTACTCCTCTCTTCGGTAGATACCTGCAACTGCCAGGCATCTTTGTGTCGCGTAGACAAGCGCATCCCCGGTAGGCGTTGTCGCTTGCGGCATACGGCGCGATCGTACACAAGACGCTCGTTGGCAGCCAGACAGCGGAATTAGGAAAAGGTGTAGTTCCAAACGCAGCGTTGTGACGGAGCAGATCGCGCCCATCTCCTTAAGCAAGGAACGGTCGTGCCGGATTCAGGTGCACGCGGTCCTCAACCTAACCGGGAGATACGATGGAAACGCACCTACAAGTTGTGCTTATGATCGTCGTTGCGATGCTGGCCTCGTTCATGGCCACGATTCGCTTCCTGCTCTCCAGGAGGCGGGCAAATTGCCGCAAGCGAAGTTGGCAGGAACACGATGCCATACTACGACTGAACCCCTCCGACGCATTCGCGCTGGCGGTGCCGTTTCGTCTACCTGGTTGCCATTTTTCCCAGGAGCATCCCCGGTTTGCCAGCCGCAGCGAAGACCCGTATCGAACACGTACCGCCTTACCGGAGTCTGGGTTGCCGGTCTCCAGCGATGGCAGGCCGTGCGAGCGGACGCCGTGAGAAGATTGTCGCGCAGTTGCTTGGAGAACGAGCGGACGCTTTCAGAATGGACGCATGCGGCGCAATTCGTGACAACGATTGCTTGCCTGGATCATGACGAACTGCATTTGAAAGGAGACCAAGCATGAACCGTGCATTTCGTTTTGTGCTAGTTACGATCGCCTTCGTCGCAAGCACCTTCGCCCTGGCAGATGATCGCGATGAATACAATCGGCGGTCCGCCGAACGGTACGTCGCCATGTTCGACATGGCCGACGTCGACAAGGATGGTCTCGTCTCGCGTATGGAAGCCCGTGGCACGATCGAGCTCGAGGCCCAATTCGACGAACTCGACGTCAACCGGGACGGCAACATCACGCGGGACGAGCTCACGCGTTACATTCAGTCCACGTACCGCTGAGCGTCCTGGAGCTACGCCCTTTCGCCGACTGTTTTTGGTATCCAACGACGATCAGGTAGCACCTTGAATTCGTTTCCCTGCTGCAACGGAGATCCCCATGCTGAGGCTATTGCTGCCCGTGGACGGATCGGCGGGATCGGACCGCGCCGTCCACGTGTCCATCAAGCTCTACCGGAACGTCACGCCCCTGGAGATTAACCTCCTGCACGTGTTGCCGCATGATGATGGCATCGTGCTCGATCCGTCACCCTCGCGTCCGCACGCGACCAAAACTCCCGGTGACCGCACCCGTGGACTGTCCTCCGCGCGTGCGCTGCTGGACGATGCCGGCATACCTTACGTGAGCGACGTCAGAAGCGGATTCGTTCCCTCGGTGATCGTCGAGTATGGCCGCTTGATGGACTGCAACGGCATCGTCATGGGTACGCGCGGCATGGGTTCGACCGAGGCGCTTCTCGGCTCCATCGCGAGGCAAGTTATTCAGCTTTCCGATGTTCCAGTGACGCTCGTCAAGTAAGCGGCGCGGCGAGCGGGGAGTTCGATTCGCTCGGGGGGCTCGCCGCCGAAGACCGCTCGCGCGTGATATGAAAAAATTGATTGGCAACTAATTTCTCTCGAGCAGCCATCATGTCCTGGCTCGTTCTCATCCTCGCCGGCCTGTTCGAAATCGGCTGGGCGATCGGTCTCAAGTACACCGAAGGGTTCACGCGGCTTTGGCCAACCGTCGCGACGCTCGGTGCGATGGTGATAAGCGTGGGCTTGCTCGGCGTAGCCATGAAGGACCTGCCCGTTGGAACTGCCTATGCAGTCTGGACGGGCGTCGGCGCGATTGGCACGGTGTTGCTCGGCATCCTTCTTTTAGGAGAGTCAGCAGCGCTCGGCCGCCTGATCTCTGTCGGGCTGATCATCGCCGGCATCATCGGTTTGAAGGTCGTATCTCCGTCATGAGAAGGCAGTAGCGGGCGCACAGAGATCAACGGGTTTCGCGCCACCTGCGCCAACTTTTCAACCCGCGTGCGGCGACAGGCGCGAAGCGGCAGCCGAGGCCGTGCCGCAATAAGTTAGCCAAGCTGGACGGCCAGCATCGAGACGGACCCGCCGTCGAACCCCTCGACCGGAAATCTGACTTTGTCGCCGTCCTCGCATTGCGCGAGCACATACAGCAATGGCAGGTAGTGGTCGGGTGTAGGCGCAGAGAGTTGCGCGTCGCGGCCCAGGCTCTCGTAGTCGACGAGCGGGCCGAACTCCTGGCGCTCCAACAGCGCACGCGCGGTATTCTCGAAGCGCAGCGCCCAAGCGTACGGTCCGGCCGCGCGATTGCCCCACGCGTACGTATGGAGGTTATGCACGATGTTGCCGCTACCCATCACGAGCACGCCTTGCTCACGCAGTGGTCGCAACTGCTTTGCCGTCGCGTAATGCCAGGAGGCATCGCGCGTCTTGTCTATGCTCAGTTGCACGACCGGAATGTCTGCCTGAGGATAGGCATGAACCAGAACCGACCAGGTCCCGTGGTCGAGACCCCAGCTCGCATCCATTTGCACCACCTCCGGAGAGAGCAGGCTGCAGACCTGCTCGGCAATCTCTCGCGATCCTTTAGCAGGGTACTGGACTTCATGGAGTCGGCGCGGGAACCCGCCGAAATCGTGGATCGTGCGAGGAGCATCGACGGCCGTGACCGCGGTGAACGGAACGTACCAATGTGCGGATATGCTGACGATTGCGGCGGGCTGGGGAAACGACGTCGCGATCGTCGACCAGCCGGCGGTGAACGCATTGTTTTCCACGGCGTTCATCGGATTGCCATGACCGAAGAATACAGCCGGCATGCGTCGACTTCCATTCACGCTAGCTCTCCAGACGTTGAGCAGCTTCGAGGTATGCGGCCTCGGCTTGCTGCAAGGCTTCCATGTCGTTCGTTACGCCGCGAGGCTCTCGCCGTACGGGGCCGTTTCGATGCGGCGATCTCCAATACTGACAGCTGGACGGCCGCGGCTCGCCACTTTGCACGCACGCGTGTAAGCAACCCGTCCAGTCTTGCCTGAACCAGGTCGCGTCGATCGCCGACTGCGCCTGCAAGCCTGGTCCTCGCTTCGACTCGCTGCCGAAAATCATCCTCGCTGCGTTTCAGTCGATCAGCATACTGTCGCAGTTCACGACCCCGCAATTTCCGGAAGTCTTTGCCGAACATTAGTGTAGTCCTCTGTCCGTCGATACATTAATGATGGCGTTCGTGAACCCGGCCACAAGCGCTTGGGCGTGAACTCATCGTTTCCGATCTGCGCCGTCCGCGGCAAGCCGCTCGAGATCGACTGTTAACATCGTAAGATCGGCATCCCGCGCTGCGGCTGAAGCTGACCGTGCGCCGCTAGCTGATGAGGAACTTTCGATTGCGATTCCGCGTATATCCGCACGGCAGCGGCAACTCGAGTCTCACTATCGGTGCCTGTCCCCGTGGCTCGACGACACCCTTTCATCACGCGCATGAGTCTTCTCGCGTCGCGCGCCGGGCAGCGACCTTCCCCGGAGTTCTGGAGTGACGGCCGTTGTGACAAATCCTTTTGCGGGCAGCGGCGCGTAGGGCATGAATGCGAACGAAACGATGCTGATCGTGCTGCTCGCGCTGCCGTTCGCAGGAAGTCTCGTAGCGATGCTGTTTCAGTCCAATGCGCGTAACGCCGAGGCCTGGCTGGCCGGCGGCATCGCCCTCGCAGCGGTGTTGGTGACGTTGCAGTGCTACGGCGTGGTCGGCCAAGGCGAGGTGCTGCGTGTCGCCTTCCCGTGGTTGCCGAACGGTCAGCTCGACTTCGCGCTTCGCATGGACGGCTACGCGTGGATGTTCTGCCTGGTCGTCAGTGGCATCGGGTTCCTGATCGTGCTGTACGCGCGCTACTACATGTCGCCACAGGACCCGGTACCCCGATTTTTCTCGTTCCTGCTCGCGTTCATGGGTTCGATGCTCGGGGTCGTGCTCGCCGGCAACCTCATCGTCATGGTCTTCTTCTGGGAACTGACAAGCATCGCGTCGGTCCTGCTGATCGGCTATTGGCACCACAACGCCACTGCGCGCGACGGCGCACGCATGGCCTTGATCGTGACGGCGACGGGCGGCTTCTGCC
>JBKPOL010000305.1:0-10394 GCA_046733075.1 Pseudomonadota bacterium
TTCCTGACGCGTGGGATCGACTGTCCGCTGCTTGCCGTCACGGACATGTCCCAAAGGCTTTGACTCCACTTGGAGTTCAAGTTGATCGCATTCAGGGCGCCGAGCCGTATTCGCGCGTCAGGTACTCCGCAATCGGCTCGACCTCCTCATCCGGAATGGGCGCACCGTAGACCTTCTTCATCTTCTCGACTTCTCCCTTCCAGAAGGCGAGCGGCTTGCCGGGCGGCTGGACATTGACGTAGTCGGCGGAGTGACACGTCAGGCATTGGCGATTCGCGAGATCCGCTCCTGCGCCCGGCCTGAGCGTGGACGTATCCGGTGGAAGTTCGATCTTCAGCGCGTGCAGGGGCAGCGCCGTGATGAGGCCCAGCGCCCCAATCGCAAATGACAGCCATCGTTGACGAGCGATCATCTTCGTCTCCCTCATGCCGCGCGCACGCGCATCGTCTCGACGATGTTGCGCATGTAGCCGGATGGATTCCATAGCAGCTCGGAGGGTTGCGACTGGCCGATCGAATTGACGGCGCGGACCTTGATTTCGTGCGTTCCCGCCGGGAGCGTTGCCGTCATCTGCCACTCCCGGAACGAGTACTTGCCGAGATCGCGCGCAAGCGCCGCGGACGTCCAGGTCCTGCCGCCGTCCGCTGAGATCGACACGTCGCGGATGCCATAGCCGCCGTCGAAGGCAATACCACGCAGGGTGAAGGGTTTGCCGGCTGGCACGCTTCCGCCGTCACGCACACTCGTCACGAACGAGCGCACGTCGAACCGGTTGATGGGAACGGTTTGCGCCGGTGCGCTTCCAGGCGGCACACACGCACACGCGTTGTCGGGAATGCGATACGCCGTCGACATCCAGAAGTCGTTCAGCACACCCTCGAGCACGGTAATTTCCGTCAGGTGCTTCACCCAATACGTGCCGTACCAGCCGGGAACGATCAGGCGCACCGGATACCCGTTCAGCAACGGCAGATCGGCGTCGTTCATCGCGTAGGCGAGCATCACCTCGCCGTCCATCGCATGGTCGATATCGAGCGCTTTAACGAAATCCGGCGTGGTGGGAAGAACCGGGATGTCGAGGCCGTCGAACTTCACCTGTCGTGCACCGGTCTGCACCCCGGCCTTTGCGAGAATGGACTTCAACGTGACGCCGCCCCATTTGGCGTTGCCCATTGCGCCGTTGCCGAGCTGCCCGCCCGCTACACGCGGCTCGAAAAAGCCGCGACTGTTCCCCGAGCATTGATTGACTGCGTAGTATTCGACGGCGTCCATTTGCCGCAGATCGGCAAGCGACAGGGTGAGCGGCGTCGCAACCTTGCCCCTGACCGTCACGCGAAAAGTCGACGGATCGATATTGGTCGGAACGCCGGCCAGGTGGTAACGCACGAAGAACGCATCGTTCGGCGTGACGACGCCCTCGCTGAACACTTCCCACGGCGTTTCAAGCTGCGGCGGTCGCTCCGTCAGCACGATCAGCGGACGCTTCTGCGGATACTGCAGGAGCGGCCGTTGGCCGTTCGCGAAGGGGAGGGTATAACTATCCGCTGCAGCGGCGAGGCGAGCGACGCCCGGGTTGCCGAAGACGGCGCCGACCCCCAGGGCACCAAGCAGCCGCCGGCGAGTGCGAAAACGATGATGCGGGTTACGATTCATCGCATGCTCCGGTCAAGGACGGCGATGGCTTTGATCAGTCTACTCCGATGAACGTTCCTGTGAACCGCCGCATCGCCTACGACTGCCTGGCCCTCGGCCGTCTGGTGGACCGGCACGCGCGCTATCGGCCCGACCACCTTGCCGTCTGTGCCACGAACGCTGCGGACGACGTCAGACTCGGATGGCGCGATTTCGACGCGTACGTGAATCGCACGGCTGCCGTAATCGTCGCATCGGGGATTGCACGGGGCGATCGCGTGGCGACGCTCCTTGGCAATTCGCTCGATCTGCTCGCGCTGTTCTGGGCATGCGCCAAGGTCGGCGCGGCGATCGTGCCGATGTCACCCCTGTTGAAAGCGGCCGGTGTCGCGTCGCTCATCGCCGATGCGATGCCGCAACTCGTCGTCGCGCCGGCCGAGCGCCGCAGCATGATCGAAGAGATCGCCGAGCGTAGTAACGCACGCTTCGAGCTGCTGTTCACCGACGCCAGCAATCGTCATCGCGTACCGCCCGGGCGTGGTCTCTCAACGCTCCGCGAATCGGCGTCAGCAGCGCCTGTCGACACCGAAGTGCGTGCGGACGATCTGATGACGATCATGTATACGAGCGGCACAACGGGAATGCCGAAGGGCATCCAGCACACGCACTTCATTCGCGCGATGTATGCGACGCTGATGGCGAATGCGTGGCGCATGAAGCGCGAATCGGTCGTCCTGCATTGCGGCGCGCTCGTCTTCAACGGCGCGATGGTCACGATGCTGCCGGCGTTCATGCTGGGCGCCACGTACATCCTGCATCGCGCGTTCGACGTCGTGGCGTTCGTCGACACCGTCGAGCGCGAGCGGGTCACTCACGCGATGCTCGTTCCGTCGCAGATCGTCGCGATCCTCGACACGCCGGGTTTCGACTCCCGGCGCCTTGCGTCGCTCGAAATGCTCGTCTCGCTCGGCGCACCGTTGCATCGCGAACATCGCGCTCGGCTCGAACAGGCGATTCCCGACCGCTTCTATGAGCTTTACGGTCTGACCGAAGGATTGGTGACGATCCTCGACCGCGACGATGCGAAACGGAAGCCGGGGAGCGTGGGTGTGCCGCCACCGTTCTACGAGATGCGCATCGTCGATGATCGCGGCCGCGAACTGCCGCCGCGCGAAGTGGGCGAGATCATCGGCCGCGGGCCGATCACCATGCCGGGCTATCTCGGACGCGACGACGAGACGGAGGCGGCGTTGCGCGGCGGTTGGCTGCACAGCGGCGACCTGGGCTACGTCGATGAGGACGGCTTCCTGTATCTCGTCGATCGCAAAAAGGACATGATCGATTCCGGCGGCGTCAAGGTCTATCCGCGCGACATCGAGGAGATCGCCGCGCGACATCCGGCGGTGCACGAGGTGGCCGTGTTCGGCATTCCCGATGCAAAGTGGGGCGAGACGCCGCTTGCTGCAGTGGTCCTGCGTCCCGGTGCGACAACCAGCGCCGAGGAACTCCGCGACTGGTTGAACCAGCATGTCGCCGCACAGTACCAGCGCGTTGCCAGCGTCGTCATCTACGCCAATTTTCCACGCAACGCGGCGGGCAAGACGCTGAAGCGCGAAATGCGCGCGGCGTACTGGCAGGAACGCGACGTCTGGCTGTGAGTCCAGGGGGCGCGCGCCCCGAGCGTCGGATCTACTCGACGACCAGCGTCCCCTTCATCGTCGAGTGCAGCGTGCAGACATATTCGTAGCGCCCCTTGCGCTTGGCAACGAAGCGGAACGTGCCGCCTGCCGTCAGGACGCCGGAATCAACGCCGGCGTCCTGAGCGGTTACCGTGTGCGGGACAGGATCGGCGTTGCGCCACTCGATGATGTCGCCGCTCTTCACCGTCGCGACCGGCGGCCGGAATTCGAAGCCGTCGATCTCCACCTTGTGCACGGTCGGCGCCGCATCAGCGGTCCCGCTGCAGAGCGCGGCTACGAGCGCAATGCGAAGCGCGACGCGTTTCACGCCTACTTTCCGAGCGATGCCTGCAAGTGCTTCGCGTGATCGAGATGCGCGACGAACGCCGGGCGCACCTTGACGAGCAGCGCCTTGAGCTCGGCGTTCTGCGCGCTCGGGATGAGCGTCTTGTCCATCGCATCGATCACCGTCTGGTGGTACTCGACTTCGTGATCGACATACGCCTTGTCGAAGGCGGCCCCCTTCAGCGTGCGCAGATGCGCGATATTCTCCTGACCGCCCTTCTTGAGGCCTTTTGCAGTGGGGTTATCCTCGGGCTTGACCTTGAGCTTCGTGACGAGGGCGGTCGCCGACTTGTTGACGCCCGTATGGTCGGTGACCATCTGCTTGCCGAACGCCTTCACGTCCTGGCTCGACGCCTTAGACTCCGCGAGCTTGCCCGCGTCGATGTCCACCTGATTCGCCGTGACGACGATTGCCGCGATCTGCGCGTCGTTCGGGCCACCCGATTGCGCTGCTACGCCCATTGCGGCCGAGCAAAGCGCGACCGCCACCACCGTGCGAATGCGTTTCATTGAAAGCTCCTGGCTAAGTTGCGTACCGGATCCGGGGATCCAGTGCTGGTTACGGACGATTCAGTCCATTGGATGCGCTGCCCGGCTATCGATGCGCGCGAGCACCGTTGCCACGATCCTGTCGCACCGTGCGCCGTCGAAGCCGAACACATCCTGCGTTGCCACGTCCATTTCCTGCGCGAGCGATTCGCGGAGCCGCGCCTTGGCCCGGAACAATCGGCTGCGGACCGTTGCCGCGGGAATGTCGAGGGCGGCGGCCGTTTCCTCGACCGTCATGTCCTCCACTTCCCGCAACATGAAGACCGCCCGATAGCTTTCGGGCAGTTCGTCGATCTTGCGCTCGATCAGCCGGCGCATCTCGCCGCGCAGCGCCTGGTTCTCCGGCGTGGATGAAGGCACGTCCGCGATCTCCTCGACACGTTCGGGGGGCGACTCGTCGATCGGAATGACAACGCGCTCGCGACGGGTCCTTCGCAGCGCCTGGAGTGCCTGGTTCACGACGATGCGCGTGAGCCAGGTGCCGAGCGCCGCATCGCCGCGATAGTCGCCGATGTGGTTGAACGTGGCGACGTAGGCTTCCTGCAACGCATCCTCGGCGGCGCCGTCGTCCTTCAGAATCGCCCGCGCCGTACGGTAAAGCCGTCGGTTGTAGCGACGCATCAGTGCAGCGAATGCCGTCGCGTCCCCGCGACGAACGTGGTCGACGAGCGCCGCGTCGTCCGCGGCATCGAGCGAAATCCTGAGCGCATCCATGGGCGTGGTCTTTTTCTACTAAGCGACCATTGGATGCCGGCGGGACCCCCGGCGTTCCGGGGATTGTGCCCGGCGCATGCGCCTGGACCGCGCTGCCGTTCGGCGGATCGCAGTCAGGCGAAGAACAGCAGCGTGAGAAGGCCGTAGACCGGCACGAGGACAACCAGCGACCAGCCCAGGTAACCGAGGAAGCTCGGCATCCGGACGCCGCGAGACTCGGCGATCGATTTGACCATGAAATTAGGCGCGTTGCCGATGTAGGTATTCGCGCCCATGAACACGGCGCCGGCCGAAATCGCTACGAGCGTCGTCGCGAGCGGGCCCATCAGCACGCCGGCGTCGCCGCCGGCGAGATTGAAAAACACGAGGTAGGTCGGCGCATTCTCGAGGAACGACGACAGCGCGCCGGTCATCCAGAAATAGACGACCTCGTTCGGCCGGCCATCGTCGCCCGTCACCGCCCCGATGAGCGGAGGAAGTCGCGGATTGGAAAGCCCTGCATCCGCGGCAGCAGGGATAGCGCGTCGCGAACGGCATCGTCGTCGTCGACGATGGCGATCGCACATGGCGGAGCTGCAGCGCTCATGATCGGTTGTCAGCGCCGACCATGTCGCTCAAGCCGCATGCCTGGCAGCGGGAACCGTGAAGCGGAAAGCACTGCCGGGCGAGCGCGGCTCGTGCCACAAACGTCCCCCATGCGCATCGATAATCGAGCGGCTGATGGCAAGGCCCAGTCC
Organism: Pseudomonadota bacterium; assembly: GCA_046733075.1. Classification (GTDB taxonomy): domain Bacteria; phylum Pseudomonadota; class Gammaproteobacteria; order Burkholderiales; family Casimicrobiaceae; genus VBCG01. Next base: position 5,657 of record JBKPOL010000305.1, read on the forward strand.
CGTGCCGCGTGGCTTCGTCGTGACGAATGGATCGAATAGCCCGTCGATGATCTCGGCCGCGATGCCGGGTCCGTTGTCCTCGACGCTGATGCGCACGAAGCTCTCGGCGTCCACCGCGCACAGGACCTGCACGACGCGCGGATCCGGCTGCTCCTTGAGCCCGTCGATGGCGTTCGCCAGCAAGTTGTGCAGGACCGTTTCGATCTGGACCCGATCGACGAAGACATCGGAAAGGTCGCCAGCCAGCGTCTCGAGCATGACGTGGTGACGTTCTCGCGTTCCCGCACGGTGCCACAGGCTTCGGAGCAGCACTGCGGGAGAAACCTTTTCGGGTTGCGCGATTCCGGATCGGAAGAAATCGCGCAATCGGCGCACGACGTCGCCCGCACGGGCCCCCTCGGCGACCACCTTGTTCACCGTCGCCCGCAGCGCATCCGGCGCCGCGTCGGGCGCGGCAAGCATCATGTCGCAGGCGCGAAGATACGCGGTTATCGCCGACAGGGGCTGATTCAACTCATGCGCGAGCGCCGATGCAAGCTCGCTCGCTGCGGCGAGGCGTAAGCTGCGGTCGAGTCGCGCCTGCTTGTCGCGGAGCTGTCGCTCGATCCCGCGTCGTTCCGACACCGCTGCCCCAAGCAGCAGGGCCGTCGCCGCCAACGCAAGCATCAGGAACTGAAAGTCGAGCACGGCCGCATCGCCGGGACGCGTCGCAACGATCGCCGCGATCAGGCCAAGCTGCACGGCAAGGCGCCGAACACGCCGCCTTCCATGCCGTGACGCATCACGATCCAGATCACCGGAAGAAACAAGACGTAGAAGAGCCTCGGCTGCTCGCCGAACCTGGTGCCGAAAACGACCCAGAGCGCGAGCGCGACCGAAAGCGCCTGCAAGAATGCCTCCGCCGTGAAGCGCCAGGCGAGACGCTCGCCACGTCGCGTGATGAGCAGCAGCACCGGCGTAGTCACGACGATGCCAATCCAATCGCCGATCCAGAACTGCGTGACGCCGATCCAGAACTCTTGCGGCGGAAGAAGTCCGCTTCGTGCGAACAGCCCGACGAAGCCGAGGGCCACCACCGCACAAACGACGCCAGACGCTGCGATGAACACGACCGTATCGCGCAGCGACGCGAAGTCAGCGCGGAAGTGCAGCACGCGTACGAGCAGTGCAGTGAGTGCGGTGTAACTGACAGCGAGCAGCAGGGATGCGGCCACGAGCACCGGCAGCGGAGCGGGGGCACCGCGAACCAGAAATTCCGCCGCGAGCGCGGCCACGAACAACCAGCCCCCCTGTCTCGTGCCATAACGCAGCAGGAACGCGAGCGAGAGCCCGGGCGGCGGATTCCACGGCGTAATGCCGAAGGCGCCAACCGGGTTGATGAAGCTGATCCAGTCGAGGGCGACATACGCCGCGACGTAGCCGACGATGATCGCCGGCGACGGGGCGCCGGCGCGCGCTCTAAAGCCTGCTAACGCTGTGGACACCAACGCGATCGTCGCAGCAACGCATCCGTTCGCGCGCCTGCCCGGGCGTCTATGAGCTCGACGTTCCCGCGCGAGCGCCGCGAGGTGCAAGCGCCTCGCCAAGGAACGCCCCGAACGCATCGAGATCGAGCGGCTTGGTGAAGTGATGATCGAAGCCTGCCTCGTGCGCGCGTCGCTTGTCCTCGCTCTGTCCCCATCCCGTGACCGCGACCAGCATCATCGACTGGCCCCACGGCGCGGCGCGAATCCGCTGGGCGACTTCGTAACCGTTGAGCTTCGGCATGCCGATGTCGAGCAGCGCGACGTCGGGACGAAAGGTTTCGGCGGCCTCCACCGCGCCGCTGCCGTCGTGGGCGACGGAAATCTCATGACCATCGAGTGCCAGAAGCGTCGCGAGGCTTGCCGCGGCATCGCGATTATCGTCCGCGACGAGGATGCGCATGCGCTTCACGGACGCGGTTTCGGCAAGCTCATCCGTCACGCCCACGCGCGCGTCGGCATGAATCGGCAAAGGAAGACGGACGACGAATTCGGCGCCTTGCCCGAGCCCCGCGCTCGTTGCTTCCACGCTGCCGTCGTGCAATTCCACGAGCCCCTTCACCAGTGCCAGCCCGATGCCGAGGCCGCCCTCGGCGCGGTCGAGCGAGCTTTTCGCCTGCGAGAACATCTCGAAGATGCGCGGCAGCGATTCGGCATCGATGCCGATCCCCGAATCGCGCACGCTGATCGCGACTCGATTGTCCTCCACTTGGCCGGCGAGCACCACGCGAGCGCCTTGCTCGGAATACTTCGCGGCGTTCGTCAGCAGGTTGGCAAGCACCTGCGCGACGCGCAGCGGATCCGCATCGAGCCACACGTCGGTTTCGGGGAGGCGCACGTCCAGCGTCTGCCGCCGCTCCGCGAGCAGCGGGCCCGCGGTTTCGAGCGCGGTGTCGACGATCGTCGACAGCGCCACCGATTCCCGGCGCAGCTCGAGCTTCCCACGCGTGATCCTCGACACATCGAGGAGATCGTCGAGCAGCAGCGCCATGTGCCGCACCTGGCGCTCGATCACCTGCTGGCTCCACGTGCGCTGCGCTTCACTCGCCGTCGGCGACTGCGCAAGACGTGCCGCCTGCCGAATCGGGGCGAGCGGATTGCGAAGCTCGTGCGCGAGCGTCGCGAGAAATTCGTCCTTGCGCCGATCCGCGTCGCGCAACGCGTCAGAGGCAACGATCAGCTCAGTCACGTCAGGGCTGCTCGCTACGGCGCCGAGGAACTGTCCGTCTGCGGAGAAGCGCGGTGCGCCGACCGACTGTATCCAGCGCCACGCGCCGTCATCGCGGCGAACGCGCGCCATCACGCTGAAGCTTCGGCGTTCCGCCAGCGCGGCGGCAACTTCGGCGAGATAGCCGTCCGCGTCTTCCGGGTGGAGCACGGGCAGCCACCCGTCCCGCCGCAGATCGTCGGCCACGGCCCCGAAGAAATCGTGCACGGCGCGGTTGACGAATTGCAGCACGCCCGCGGGGTCCACGACCCATACGAGCAATGGCGAGCTGTCGGCCATCGTCCTGAAACGCTCCTCGCTCTCGCGAAGCGCCGTTTCGGCGCGGGCGCGGGTGATCTCGGTCCATGTACGAGCCGCCGAATCGCGTAGCAGTGCGACTTCGTCGACTTGCCATGCGCGCGGACCGCGTACGCTCACCCACATCGTCGCCATGCTGCGCGTGCCGGAGACCCAAGGCGCGGTGACGATTGCGCCTACGCCGATCTGTTGCCACGTTTCGGCCCGGTCGTGCAGGCGCGTGTCCTCGATGACGATGGACAGGCCCGCACGTCGGGCCTCGGCCTCACCGAAGCGCTCGATTTCGAAGCGCGCTCCGCGCCCGGGCCCCTCGTCGCCCTCGGCACGCCATGACGCGACCAACCGAAGCGTTCGGTAATCGTGTTCGACGATACCGTACGCGGCCCACGTCACGCCCAGCTCGCGGCCGATCTGCTCGACGGCGATCTCTGCGACGGCTTCTTCCGACTGCGCGGCGCGAAGCGCATCTGCGAGCGTGAGCTGAAACGATCGTCGTGCCTCGCTGTCGCGTGCTGCGCGAACGTAGGTCCTGCGCGCTCGCGCCATCGCCAGGTTGTTCCCGACACGCGCATGCAGCTCGCGGGCGGAAAACGGCTTGACGAGATAATCGTCCGCACCGGCGTCGATGCCTTCGATCCTCGATTCCTCGCCGGCGCGCGCGGATAGCAGCACGACCGGGATATCGCGCGTTCGCTCGTCCGCGCGAAGCCCCTTCAGCAATCCGAACCCGTCGAGGCGGGGCATCATCACATCGGTCAGCACGAGGTCGGGCAACGTACGGCGCACAAGCGCAAGCGCCTCTTCGCCATCCGCGGCGGTCATCACGTTATATCGGGCGGAGAGCAACCGCTCGACGTAGCCGCGCATGTCTGCGTTGTCGTCGACGAGCACGACGGTATCCATCGTCTCGTCCGCCGCGAACGGCTTTCGTGCCTCGCTTCGTGGACGTGCGCGTTGCGTCGGTTCCTGCGGCAGCCAGCTCGTCGCCTCGTCTACGAATGCGGTTGCGAGCGATTCGACGTGCGCAGGTACTTGCGCAACGCCGGGTTGCGCAGCGGGCAGGTGAGCGTTGCCGCGGGGGATCGTCACCGTGAACGTCGTTCCCCGGTTCACGACGCTCGCCACGTCGATCGATCCGCCGTGCAGTTTGACGAGCTCCTGCACGAGCGCGAGTCCGATGCCGGATCCCTCGAACGTCCGCGACTGCGCGTTCGGGACGCGATAGAAACGATCGAAGACCTGCGGCAGCGCATCCTGGGGGATTCCCACGCCGGTGTCGCTCACGGACAGCGAAATATTCCTGTTGTCGCTCGAGAGGCGCACGCGGATCTCGCCGGCCAGCGTGTGCTTGAAGGCGTTTGACAGGAGATTGAAGACGATCTTCTCCCACATCGCCCGGTCGACATGGACGTCGTCGCCGATCGCTTCGCATTCCACGTGAAATGCGAGGCCGGCACGCTCGATGGCGGCGCGGAATACGCTCGCGAGGTCCGTCGTCAGTTCGTTGATGTCGACCTTTTCGTAGTGTGCGTCGAGGCGCCCCGATTCGAGGCGTGAGAAGTCGAGCAGCGAGTTGACGAGCTTGAGAAGTCGCACGCTGTTCCGATGCACGACCGAAAGACTCGCGCGCATTTCGTCGCTGATCTCGCTCGCGCGTTCTTGCAGCAGGTCCTCGAGCGGCCCCATCATC